>JAIOSN010000116.1 GCA_021107605.1 Anaerolineae bacterium
ACGCAGCCCGATTTTTGCATCATCGAGGGGCTGAACGCGATGGCGCACGGCCACTTCGTGCCGGAGGCTTTAGCGGAAGATTGTCTGGTACCGATGAACCTGCTCATCGGCGGGCCAGATACGTTAGCGGTAGATGTCGTCGGCGCGCGGGTGCTGGGCTATGCCCTTGAGGAAGTCGCCCACTTGCGCCAGTGCGCCGAGTGGGGCTTAGGAGAGAGCGATCTCGCGGCTATTGACGTGCGTGGCGTGCCGTTGAGTCGTTTCACGGAGAAGTTGCCGGATACGCTGCTCCGCCGCTTCCATCCCGACGTCAAGTGGGTGCTGGGCCGCACGAAGGCGTGCGTCGAAGGCTGCCGGGGGAACTCGGAATGCGCTCACGAACTGCTGTACAACGATTACCACGGTCACGGCGGGTGGACATTGGTGTGCGGTTCCGGCTTCGAGGAGAGCGATTTGGACGAACTGCCGGGCGACATCCTGGTCGTTGGACCGTGCGCCTGCGGCGAAGTGGGCGAGACGCTGCGCCGGCGCTATCCCGACCGGCACGTCTACTTCGTGCCGGAACACAACGACCTGGCCAGCAACATGCACTACCAGACCCGCTTGATGGGCGTCTCCCCGCTCTCGATGGTCCCGCTGAATCCCATCCACTCAGCGTGGCTGTTGGTCATCGCCAAGCTACACGGTCTGAAAGCGCAGGTCGTGCCGATATTCGGGTAGAGCTGCTGAATGGCAAATCGGCAAACCAGGTGCATCACGCGAGCAGTCACCATTTTGCACCGGGATAGGTACACTAGCTGTAAACATATTTCAGGATGACACATCCATTTCATCAACATAACGTTTGACTAATGCGCTGGAATCCAGACAGTATTTTGTCATGCGCGGTTTTCTCGATCTGCTATGATAATCTCCGATAGCGGCTCGCCTTGCGCTAGCTGTTCAGCTAAACGCGCGCGGCGTACCCTAGTCGAACAATGGCGATCATCATGTCAAGTGACCCATTAACGCGTGAGGCATTTGTCATTCTACACTTCACATACACAAGAGAGTCTTATGAAACCTAAAATCGGCTTGGCGTTAAGCGGCGGCGGGGTGCGAGGCTTGGCGCATATCGGCGTCCTCCAGCTATTGGAGGAGAGCAAAATTCCCATTGCTTATCTGGCAGGCACGAGCATGGGCGGCATCATCGCGGGATTGTACGCCGCCGGCATCTCGGCCCAAGAGCTGCGCGAGATCGGCCTGCACACCAACATTTTGGAGATGTTGACGCCAGATCCCCATCACTACGGGCTATTGGGGCACAAAAAGATACGTAAGTTCCTCATCAAAGTGCTGGGTAGTGAAGATCTCACCTTCGGCGATCTCCAGATTCCAGTAACGGTCATTGCCACCGACGTGGAGACCAGTGAGCTAATCGCTCTCAACAACGGCCCGCTCATCCCCGCGCTGCTGGCGACCTCCTCCTTCCCTTTCGTTTTCGGGCCGGTGCGCCATTGCAACCGCTGGCTCGTTGATGGCGGCCTACTCAACAACTATCCCATTGATATCGTCCGCCAGATGGGCGCCGAGCGCGTTATCGGCGTTGATACACCGCCTAGCATTCGGCTAGCTATACCTGGCGAAGCGAATTTCCCCCGGCTCTCCTTGAAAGCCTTGCTTGATCGCAAGATCAATCTGGCGGATTGGAAGACCCCTTTCCTCATTGCCGAGAGCAGCGCCACCTCCACAGTAAATCTCATAAACCGGCAACGTGCCGAACTATCACCGCCCGACTTCCAGCTCACCATCTCTTTACCGGATATTGGCACCTTTATGCCAGGGAAAAATAAGGAGATCATTGATGCCGGGTACTCTGTCGCCCGAGATAATCGCGCGCAGTTACGCGCCCAGCTGGAACGACCATTGCTCGCCGCCTCGCTGCGCCGTTGGCTGAATTTTGTGCGCCGCCTGCGCCATGCTTGGAACGCCTATCACGAACCACTCTACTCACCGTTCCTGCCCATCTGCGAGCTGCCAGCCCTCGAATCCCACCAGAAGCTCCACCAGCCAGACACTCCCCAGCTCACGCCGCCAATCTGATTGCCTATCCCCTCACATAAAACGGAGGGTTTGACCGGTATCTCCTGATTGACTGCCAAAACTCTGGCTTGGTCCTAGTAGCAAGAAATTGGATGCAGATTAACGCTGATAAATACTGATTTTTTTTGTTTTTATGCAGCTAAACTACGTGAATCTGTGTCCAAAAAATTTGTTAGTCAACCAACCGGCGTCTCACCGAAAGTTGCAGTGCCGTGGATAACCAATGAAAAAGAGGGGATAACTACATAAGTTATCCCCTCTTTGAGGTTAAGAAGCGGTCTGGGAGGCGCGCCTCAACATGCCTTCAATCCCAAGCGGTACTTTGCGCTACCACCAGCGGCCTTCTTCAATCCCTACGCCCCACTCCGCCAACCGCTCGCAAACCTGCTCCCAATTCTTCTCCTGGACCACAGCAACGTCGCTCTCCTGTTTATGGAGCGGTCGCAGCCAGCGGCTCAATCCATGATCTGCCCGGCGCAATTCAGCTAACGTCGCGGCATTCTGCAGATGCAACAACCGCACCTGGGCCGTCTGCGCACCGCCAAAATGATTTCCCCACGCTTTGAGCCGTTGCTCCCAGGCGGTGGATAACTGCGCACCGGTCATTTGAGTGAGAAGCTCGCAAATCTCCGGCACACTCTGCCCGGCGGTGACTGCTGCGCGCACGCTCTCCGGTGTAAGTCGCCAGCCAGACTCCGTTCTCTCCGCGACCCGGCAGATGCTACCCGTCACGTAGAGACTGGGAAGCGGCGCGCGCGAGTGCAACGTCTCATCCTGCCAGTGCAAGCTGCGGGGCAAATCCTCCTCTGGCCCTTGCGAGAGCGCGGGTAAGATCTCCTGGTCCCGCAGAGCGCGTTTGATCCGCTTTGCATAGCGGCTGTATAGCCAGACCGTGCAGTCATCAACCGGATGTAAGATTTTAGCCAGCCGGGGCAGAGCGAGGAGCGCGGTCAACAGCTCCGCGCGATCCACCTGCACCACCAAGACATCCCGATGAATGACGATCCGCTCGTGTTGCGCGCCCCACTCCTGCAACGAGCGGCGCACATTCTGAGACATCGGCTGCGAGGTCACAGCTTCCAGGTAGGAGATGATTCCGCGCACAGTTTGACCTCCCTGCAACGCGCGGTAGATGCTCCCCTTGGTCACGCGGTAGGAGATCGCGGCCGGTTGGATCTTCTCGCGCTCGGCGAGCTGCTCTATCTCGGCCAACGTCTTCAATGAAACCGGCCCCATCGCCAAGAGATGGAAGTCGGGCTGCAAGACGATCTGGCCAGACTCTTCCGGCCCCACGTAAGGACGTTGAGCAAAGAGCGCCGCTGCCAACGGAGAGAGATGCCAGGCACTAGGCAGTGCAGACTCTTGCTGGCTATAACCCAATTCCACCACCCCAATTTCATGCAACCGGTCAAAAAGGTGGCGCAGTAATTCCTGCTCCAACTGCACCAGGGACTGCTTTAACTCCGTCTCCCGTTCCGTGCCCGAACCCCGCCAGCTGTACTGTGCAGCATTCCGAAAAAGACGCCTGACAGCCTCCACCGAAAAAACAAAGTGTCCAGATTGGCCACCATTCAATAGAGTTAAACTGGTAGAGAAGGGTACCCAGCCGACGCCAGCCAGCTCCTCCAAGAATTCCACCACCCTTTTGAACAGATATGCTGGCGAATAAGGATCAGGAGTATTGTAATAACCCCATTGGGTAGCGTTTACCGCCCGTAAATCAAGTGCCAGGCTCAGGCCGTGGCCGGCAATGGTATCTAATACTTTGCGCAGCTGCGCCGTCGGCTTTTGCCGCCAGAAAGTGCCCGTCGCCATCGATTCGGGAACAACGATGGCCTTACCTTGATCATGCACCAGCCTCATCCAGCTGAGAAAAGCCACCGCTTCTCTAATCTCCGCCTCTTTTTCCACCGTCAGTTCCACGCCCATACTCCTGGCGATACGGCTAACATCACGTTTGTAGAGGCCCCCGGTCTTGCGTGCTGTCCCCGGCTCGCGGCGTAGTTCGGCCCAGACAAAGAAGATCTGGCGCAGGAAGTCCTCCGGATCGGCAGCAACAGCGCGCGCCGGGGGGCGGCAACTATATTTGCTCAGATCAGGCGTGGGGATGGAGAGCAGATCGCGGGGCAGAACGCGCAGCACTTCAGCCGGAATAACCAGCTTGCCCAGCGGGGAAAAAGTACGCAAGCTGCTACCATAACTGTTGTTGATGTTTAAGACCAACCCCTGCACCAAGAGCGCTTGAATTTCCGTGGCAAGCAACGGCAGCCCCGTTCTCTTCTTCTCGTCACCCGTAGTTGGCAAATGCACCAAGTTTCCCAGCACCAGCGGCTTGATCAGATCAAACGGCTGGGCGCTCCCTCCCTCTTGAACGAGTAGCGCGAGGATCGCCCGTTGCGCCTCCGACAAAGAACCGATCAACTTACGAGAAGCTGCCCGCTGGGGGATTTTTTGGCCTAACCGTTTGGCGGCCCAAGCCTTTAAGACCTTCTTGCGTTCCTGGTATAAGCCATATTCCCTAGCGATAATTTGTAAATCATCCCAACGATATAAACTCAAAGCAATGGGCAACGGTTCCATCTTCTTACCTTCCACCTTCAATTTACGATCTATAACCTTGACTTTACCGCAAAAAGATAGCTTGCCGCCAAGACGCTAAGACACTAAGAAAAAAATTTAGTTTTAGGTTGAAAATACTTGACTCCCAAAGACCTCCGAGGTTTATAAGCTGGTCAAATTACCGTCAAAACCTCGGAGGTCTGAATGTTTACAAATATTTAACAATACCAGTCAAAAAGTTAATTTTCAAATCTTTGCGCCTTCGCGCCTTAGCGGTAAAACACTTGGTTTTTTCAGCGGAGTCAACCGGATACCTTTACCGCTACAACTGACGACTGCTCACCTTATCCACCCACCACCTTGGGCAAATACCCTTTCTCTTCCATTTCTCCCACAACCTCCGCGCTCTTTTCTGAACGCAGGAGAACTACTCGTGAATTGATCATCCCCAAGATCGCGTCCTGGAATTTGGGGAGTGCAACCTGGAGCTCCTGGAGCACGAACTCGTCCTCTGTGACTAAGATCGTCTGGCGGGGATATAACCGGAGATGTCCATATTGTTCCCACCAACGTTGCCACCAAGCCAGCAGGGGAGCCGGCGGGGCCGCACCCGCAGCCTGCTCCCATTCCGCCACCAAATCTGCCAGTGTTACCCCCTGCTCAAAGAGCACGTGCAAGCGCTCCTCAGTGGGGCGATAACGTAAGGTCTCCGCCCCCACACCTTGCGGTTCGGCCCAGCGTTGTACATGGCCCAGCAAGATCGGCGGCACCGGTAAATGCAGCTGCAACGTCTCCGTCTCGACATTCCACTGCACACCGGATTCTCCAGACCAGGTGACTTCCGGCATCGGGAACGCCTCCAACCGCCGCCAGAGGAGGTCTTGCAACTGTCGCAGGCGAAAATTTAGCAGCGCCCCATCTGCGGAAAACTCCAAATCCACTAAACCGAGCCAATGCAACGGGCCGCGCAAAATCATGCGCAGATAGAGTTGCAGAAACCATTCCTCATCCCCTCGGCGATCCCCATACGATACGTGTCCCTGTTCAAAAAAATATTCCGGTGGAAAATATCTCGCCAGCACATCCGCAACTTTAGCCATTGATACCCAACACTCTTGCGGCAGCGCGGCGAGAAAGTGGAGCAATGAGGAACGTAACGTCCGAATAAAAATGGGGAGCTCCTGCTGGTAGCTAAACCCCCATCCAGAGTCCCTGGAGTAGGCCCAGGTAGCCCGCACCTGCCCCTCCCGCCAGAGCGGCCAGAAAGCCTGCCAATCTAGTATCTCCTCGAAGGAGGTCAGCAACACCGCCAGCTGTTTACCGGGGGCCAGGGAGAGGAATTGACGCTCGTATTGCGGTTCCACAGTTACTGGAGAGCCAGGGCGGAGAATGCGCACCGCGACCAAAAGGTGGTAGTAGAATTCCACGCCGTCCTGGGGCAAGGACAATGTGGTCATCCAGTTATCCAGCGACTGCTCCGTCAGCACCGGGGCTGGGGGCAACAGCTTCAAACTAAGAGCGTTATTTGCGCTTAAGAAGTTATGCTGATTTCCCAGTTTTGCCGCGCTAGACGGCACCGGCAGCCCCCCATGGAGAAAACGGTCTAGCGGCCAGACACGCGCGGTGTACTGATACTGCGCACGCAACTTCACGTCGCCCCCGCGTACCAATCCCAGAACCTGTTGGATACGGGTCAGGACATGCTGGGGAGCAGCCACCTCCCGGCGCGCTGCCGGCTCAGTCACCTCCCAATCATGGGAAAAATGGAGCGGCGGAAGAGATGCCGCGTAGAGGTTCGGCAAGATAAATCCGTCCGGCCGGCGAATAAGCAAACCGCTCTCTTCCAACTCGCGATAGTATTCCTGCATCGGACGAGGCGGAGCGTGCAAAACGTATAACCCCTCTCTGGAGCGGGGCAAGAAGGAATTGATCAGCATCGCCAGATAAATTTCCCGCGTATCGTCGGGAAGTGCTCGTTGGGCCGCCTGCAAGCGCCCCGTGTCCAGGAAAGATTCCGCTAACTGTCGCGCCAGATCGTCCCGGGAGCGTCCGTAAGGTTTCGCCCCCATCGCGCTGATGTAATCACGTATCACCGCGACCGGCCATTGCTCTGCCTCGATGCGTTCCCGCAAAGCTCCGTAATCGGGGCCGGCGGATGCCGATTGTAACCAGCTCGGGGACCCTATCACCGGTTCGGCACCGGGCGGGTTGACTTTCCGGTATCCCAATTCCGGGGTAGCTTTAAGTAGCTGCCGGGCACGCCAATTCTTTGCGTTCACGCTCTTTCCCTCCTACTGCCTGGCTGCTGGCGGATAGTTTTTAGGGTCTCTGGGACTTTGCAGGGTTGATACACCACGACGTAAATTTTTCACCACGATTACACAAATTGCACTGATTATTTTTCGCGTTCATTGGCGTCCATTCGCGGTTAATTTTAGCTTGACCATGAGAGATCCTAAAGAGCCAGCTGTTGATCAACGTGACTCGCTCACTAGTGTGGGCAATTCGACCGCTTCGGGGAGTGCATCGGGGATTTCGTCAGCATAGAGGATCACGTACTGGTACCCTTGCTCGGTAAGAAACCGCTGCCGGTTCGCGCTGTACTCTTGATCGACCGTCTCCTGGCTGACGATGGAGTAAAAGTAAGCGCGGCTACCATCGCGCTTGGGACGCAAGATGCGACCCAGACGTTGCGCCTCCTCCTGCCGTGAACCAAAGGTGCCAGAAATCTGGATAGCTACGTTAGCGTCTGGCAAGTCGATGGCGAAGTTCGCCACCTTAGAGACCACCAGTGTGGTAATCTCGCCATCACGAAAAGCCTGGTAGAGTATCTGCCGCTCGCGAACACTCGTCTTACCCGTGATGATGGGATAATCATAGCGCTTGGCGACCATATCCAGTTGCGCCAGATACATCCCGACGATGAGAATATGCTCACCTTGATGATATTTGAGCAGCTCGTCCAAAATAGGCAACTTGGCCTCGCTCTGGGCCGCCACCGAGTATTGCTGGCGCCGCTCCGTGGTGACGTAGGTGAGCCGGCGTTCCTGCGAGAGCGGGACGCGCACCTCACAACAGATAGCGGGCGCGATCCAGCCCTGGTGTTCCAAGTCACGCCAGGGCACATCGTATTTCTTGGGACCAATCAGCGAGAAGACATCCTCCTCACGCCCATCCTCACGCACCAGCGTCGCCGTCAAACCCAGCCGGCGCCGCGCCTGAATTTCCGCCGTGATGCGGAAGATCGGTGCCGGGAGCAAGTGTACCTCATCATAGATGATCAAGCCCCAATCCGCCTCGTTGAAGATGCCAAAGTGAGGAAACTCTTTTTCCAGCGGTAAGTTTTTCCCCTTGGTGCCCCGTTTGCGATAGGTGAGGATCTGGTAAGTGCTGACAGTAACGGGGCGGATCTCCTTGCGGTCGCCGGTATATTCCCCGATCATCTTTGCAGTCAAGGTGGTTTTATCCAAGAGCTCCTCCTGCCACTGCCGCACGGCCACAGTGTTGGGAGTGAGGATCAAGGTCTCGCATTGTGTCTTTTCCATCGCGGCCATCCCGACCATCGTCTTGCCGGCGCCGCAGGGCAAGACGATCACCCCGGAGCCACCCGCGTCTGAGCCACCGGCCCAAAATATATCGGCCGCCTGCTGCTGGTAACCCCGGATGGTGAACTCCCCGCCGCTCGCCATCTCCGCCAAGAGCTTGAACTCCAACTCCGCGCCGCGCACATAACCGACCAAGTCTGCTGCCGGATACCCGGCTTTGAGCAGGGCTTGTTTGACATGCCCGCGCCGCGAAGCCGGGACCTGGAACGTATGCGGCCCTAGCCGCTCCAAGAGGTAAGGTTTGAGATGCTTGTTGCGTTCCAGCTCCATAAGCAGCAAGCTATCATCAGAGGTGAGCCGCAAACGGGTGGGGTCTAACGGATCGCGGAGCAAGCGCACACGCCCGTAACGCGAGATGGCAGCGCGGATCTCCACCCTGACATTATCGGGGAGCGGGTATTTTGAGAAACGCGCTAGCCCCTCCAAAATAGCGTCAGCGTCCAAGCCGGCGGCCGCTGCGTTCCAGAGCGCGAGCGAGGAGAGCCGGTAAGTATGGATATATTCCGGACTCTTCTCCAGCTCGGCAAAGCGCGCCAAGTGATCGCGCGCCTCCTCGTAGAGCGGGTTGTTCACTTCCAGGAGCACCGTGCGGTCCCCCTGCACAATCAACGGAGCTTCAGCATAGTAATCCATAACCGGTAAGGATACCTGCTGGGAGAGAGTTGTCAACTCTAGATAAAATGGGTGATGAGGCATGGTGGTTTATTGCCAGTGGATTCTTTTACGATACAATGAGAGTGACTAGGTGGAAAGATATTGGTGAAAACATTTAAGCGATGAAGTTTTAGTAATATGCTAACAAACGAATTAGCCAAACGTGGTTATCCGTACATCTGCGCCGTGTCGGGACTCGCCTCAAAATTACCTCCCCCGATGTCACGAATAAGATGAACATACATTCGCTAACGAGATAAAATTGAAGGCAGCTCTATGCTAAGGATGTAGATATGGATTTTGGGAAAATACGAAAAATTCTAGGAACGCCGTTTTACGAAGCGCCTAACTGTGCTATATATAACATTGACTGTCTTGAAGGCATGAAACGGATTGATAAACCGTTTGCGCATCTGACTGTAACCAGTCCACCCTACAACATTGGGAAAGAATACGAAAAGTTACTTCCGCTTCAAGAATATATCCAGTGGAGCGCAGAGTGGATACACGAGATTTACAGGCTAACTTTGCCAACCGGGGCTTTTTGGCTTAACCTTGGCTACATTTCTATACCCAAACGTGCTAAAGCTATACCAATACCGTACCTTCTCTGGGATAGAATTCCTTTCTATCTCATTCAAGAGGTAATTTGGAATTATGGAGCGGGTGTCGCTGGAAGAAAATTCTTATCGCCCAGAAACGAGAAATTTCTCTGGTATGTCAAAGATAATGGGGTATACACTTTCAACCTTGATGATATTCGCGACCCCAACGTCAAGTACCCTAAGCAAAAAAAGCATGGCAAGCTAAAGTGCAATCCAAATGGTAAGAATCCAACAGACGTTTGGCAGTTTCCCAAAGTTACATCTGGCAAGAACCGTCAATCTAAAGAAAGAACTCCTCACCCCGCACAATTTCCCGAAGCAGTGATTGAGAGAATTATTAAAGCATCTTCCAACAAACAAGAGGTTGTTTTCGACCCCTTTATGGGATCGGGAACAACCTCTGTGGTGGCTTTACGTCTAGAGCGCCCAGTATTAGGTTTTGAGATTCGATCTGACTATTGCCAGGTGGCTGCTGATAGGATTGATGACTTTTTGAGAAAATGGGAATTTGAAAAGAGTCAATTGAGGTTACCCTTGTAAGGGCAATTCTAACAGTTTGTATTTCTCTACGTCTGGAGAAAGTCTAGCCTGCTGTCCCGTAGCTGCCTTTTGACCTATCCAATCGGAATGGTCAAGCCATCCAAAGCGTACTAATCTAATGCCAGGCTCTCTCTTCGCTCCAAATTTCTGGAAGTTAATTGCCAAGTAGTACCCGGATTTACTTTTCTTGGACTTTTGTGTCTTCTGAGCATAACTGCGATTGCCATAGATCCTACGTGCGCTCGAAGAAGCCTTAATCTCAATGGAATAATAAGGTTCAGGTATGTACACCATGTCCTTCTCATCCACTGTCTGTTCTCGTCTCCATAGTGTAGGATACCTCTGAGCAAACTCTAATGGTATCAACTCATGAAGTAAAAAAGCCATTATTTGTGGTCGTGGAAACAAATCAACACCGATTTTAAAAGGTTTACTCCCTATGTCAGATTCAAATATGTCGTTCCAAACCTTTATTGCCACTTCAAAAATCTCACCTGGGTCAAGTGGATGTTTTTCTATCAGTTGACGGGTTTTCTTTTCCCACTTTTCAACAGGCAAACCCGCATAAGGAGATTTCATTTTTCTACACCCTCCACGAGATCTGCTACTGAAACCTCCAAAGCATCAGCCAAATGCACCAAATTGAGCAGACTTATGTTACGTTCGCCTCTCTCAACACCTCCAACGTATGTGCGGTGCAAGTTGGCTAATCCAGCAAGTTTTTCCTGCGAAAGACTATGCTTTTTGCGAAAATGCTTTATATTCTCACCAAGTCTGACCAACGAGGTTTCTTTCATAGACAGCATTATCTACCAATGATGACTAAAAGTCTACATCATATAAGTATCATTTTCACTGGAGACATATAGCGATGCTCGAAGATGACCATTCTAGCTATCGTGTGACTTGTTCAGAGGCAGACGCCAAGTATAGTGGCCTTCACACCAGAAACGGCACTTGAAGGTATCCGTGTTTTTTGTAATCACGTGCTCCTAGTGGATGACATTTCGGGGTGGGGTGGGTAGCTGCGGTCGCTTCCACAATTAAGCATAATCGGTGTTTATTCAGATAGATAACCTATCCCCCAACCACAAAGCCCCAGGGGATTTTTGAATCCCCTGGGGCTTTGTGCCGTCTATAGCAAGCTACTCTCTCGCGGTTACGTGACGGACGTCCAAGAATGCAGATATTTTTCCTGTTCCGCCGTCAACACGTCAATCTTCACACCCATCGCGGCCAACTTGAGCCGGGCGATATTCTGGTCGATATCTTCAGGCACGGCGTATACTCGCGCTTCCATCTCGTCCACATGCTGGAGCAGATACTCCGCGCTCAACGCCTGGTTCGCGAAGGACATATCCATTACCGCACTGGGATGGCCCTCGGCGGCCCCCAGGTTCACCAGAGTGTGAATGACGGGCCAGTCCGGGGAAGTTGCACCCGACGCCGCTATCGCCGCTCGAAATCGGCGGCCAACCGCGCATTTAGTTTGTTATCCACCCAAGTGGACTGCAAAATTCAAGAGCGGACGCAGATGCGCGCAGATTTTCGCAGATAAAAGCAAAAAATCTGCGTTCTAAAGTGGACTACAGTACCCCGTTTCTTTGAAAAGATACGCAAACCCGCCCTCGAGACGATGGCCGTAGCCGCGATTTCCAAATCGCATTAGTTGAGCGAGGTAGGGAAACCTCGGCTACAGTGCCCCGCGTCTCCGTAAACGGGGCTAGCCGGCTTGAGCCGGCGTCGCTACGTAGCACGGGCATTTATGCCCGTGTGGACTCGGCTACAGCGCCCCGCTTCTTTGAAGAGATACGCAAACCCGTTCCCCCATTGATAATTGCATTTTGAGGTCTATTGATATATACTGATGGTTGGCTTGAAGCGGCGCACGATACACCGCGTCCGAGCAAGCGTGTTAGACGGACGCGATTTCCGTCAAAATGGGCGACTGGGTGGAAAGATGTCGGGATAATTATTGTTGGGCGGGTTATTGTAATGTCGCTAAGTTCTGTAAAGGTCAGCACGTTACAGGTTGGGAGGCATTTATGGATACAGACATCATAAAGATCTATCAGGAATCTATTGATCTATCTATTCCATGCACAAATTCTGCTTACGGAGAGTTATCTTGGTCACCAGATGGCACAAGACTACTTTATCATGGTCGGTTCGGTGAGGTTTTATTAGTGGAAGCTGAAGGGCGATACGCAGGTTATATACGCGATCTGGTTAAAAATCAAACTGATGGGAAAACTTCATACTGTAAACTTTACCAAGATCCAGAACGTCACTCTCTCACAAACAAGGTTCGATACTTATCAAATTTAGACAACACCTATCGTTTACAAATGAAAATAGGTCGTAGTGTCCCTGTTTCAGATTCGTGGAGCAGTGAACTAATAACATCTATTGAGGGAGAATCGGATCAATTTTTGACAGACGTTTATCGTTATTTTATATGGTCTCCTTGTCAAGAATGGGCCATAACACAATATCAGAGCGGCCCATATTGCAGTGAGAATGACAGACAATGGCAACTTGTGCATATAAATGGCACAGAACGCTATCTCTTACCAGAAGGACATCCTATTTCTTGGTCGCCAACAGAAACTATCTTTGCATACTTTACTCAAAGTTCAGTATATTTAATTTCGCCCAATGCGATAAATACCCCTCGCAAGATTATTGAAGATGGATATACGGCTACTTGGCACCCCAAAGGAACCAATCTTCTATTTCAAAGAGAGAATTCTTTATATGTGATTGATCTTAATGGGCAAGTTAGCCATATTGGCAAGAAACTGGATGCAAGTCCTATCGGTTTTTATGGAGTACGCCAAGCAAACTACTCCCCAGATGGACAACAAATAACCTTCTTGACTGACTGTCCAACCGCTAAGCATGACCAAATAGAGCGGATCTATGTAATTCGACCCGATGGCAGCGATTTACAATTACTTGCCGAAGGAACTCGCTATTCGTGGAGCTGTGATAGCCAATGGATTTTTTATAACAAAGCTGCACATCATCAGTTTCGTAAACCAACAAATGAATTAATGCAAATGTCACGTTATGGACAAGCTCACAAGAGAATTGCGGATGGATATAATTCGACTGCATCTCCAAGGGCACGAAAACTAGCATTTTGTAATGAGGACGCTATTTGGGTTATGGGTTATTGAGTAGAAAAACCCCGCCCAACATTGGTTGCAGTGGACGCGGCTAGCACCTCACACAGCGGCGGCCACACACGCATTGTGGTTGTTTTCTGGCGAAGGCCACACGCCGTCCTCGCCGCCACTCCCGAACCGGACGCAAGATTTTTCGCAGACCATTGTTGCGTAAATCTTCTCAAAACGCAACACGCAACCAGAAGCTCAACCGCAATGAAACACCCCCATATTAACACATAAGGAGATGAGCATGACCACCACTATCTGGTCTCCCGCCGAAACCCTCAGCCCCCGCGTCCGCCAGCTACGCGCGCAGTTCTGGGATTTCTACAACCGGGACTATACCAACGAGGTGCGCGCCTTCACCTCCGGCGCCGCCTGGGACCACGTCTACTCGCCCTGGAACTGGACCGGCGCTCCGGAGATGATGATGTTCTTTGAGGGCGCAAAGGCTTACCTGTTAGCCGATGCGACTCGGGTGGAACTGCCCCCCGGTTTCTGGGAGCAGCCGTTAGTGGTACGGCGAGCCATCTTTTTCAAGCGGGTGTTGGAAGAGTACCTGCCGGTGCAGATATTGGCCGGGGAACTCGTGGTCGGCTCTCATTTCTCGACCGCCTTCTCTCGCACGCTGACCCGCCGCGAAGCCCGCCAATTCACCCGCATGGAGAAACGTTTTATGAAAGATGTACAACGTTTGAACGGGTTGGGCGTGGGCAACTGCGGCGCTATCCCCGGACACCTCATCCCCGACTATCCCCGCGTCCTGCAACATGGCTGGCAGGCCATCCAGGTCGAAGCGGACGCCATCGTCGCTGATCCGGCGGCCACAGAGGAAAAGCGAAATTTAGCCCGCGCTGTCTCCATCTGCGCCGACGGCGTGCGGATATTCGTCGCCCGTTACGCCGCCGAAGCCGCGCGCCTGGCCGACCAGGAGACCGATCTCACCCGCCAGGCCGAGCTCATCGAAATCGCCCGCATCTGCCGCAGGGTTCCCTGGGAGCCGGCCGCAACCTTCCCAGAGGCTCTCCAATCTCTCTGGTTCACCCATGCGCCGGTGCTCGTGGCCGAAAGTTACCCCGGCCCCGGCGTCTCTCCCGGCCGCGTGGATCAGTACCTCTACCCCTACTTCCAGGCCGATATCGAGGCCGGACGCTTGTCCCCCCAGCAAGCCAAAGAATGGATTCACTGTCTGTGGATCAAGCACAATTACGCTTACGATTACCAGGGCTGGGTCGGCACTAATCAGGGCATCAACGCCTCCTTCGGACAACTCATCACCCTGGGCGGAATTGATGAAAATGGCGGGGACGCCAGCAATGAGTTGACCTACCTGATGTTGGACATCATCGAGGAGCTGAACCTGCTAGAACCCAAGCCCAACGTGCGCTTGCACGCGAGAACCCCCAACAAGCTGCTCGACCGGGTGGTGGAGATGGTTGCAGAAACCCAGGGCAGCCCTTTCCTGCTCAACTTTGATGAGAATTCCATCGCCGGCCTGCGCTGGCAGGGATTGCCGGAGGAGCAGCTCTGGGACTATGCTCCGGTCGGCTGTTTGGAGAACACCCTGCAAGGCTGCGACCGTTCTGGCACGGTGGACGTCAACATGAACATCGCCAAGGCAGTGGAGCTAACGCTGCACAATGGCCGGGACGCGGCTAACGGTGAGCAGGTCGGCCCCCGCACCGGCGATCCGCGAGCGTTCGCTGCCTTCGACCAATTCTTAGCAGCCTTCAAAACGCAGCTCCAGGCCATCATGGAACTGCTCATCGCCGCCAACAATATCGCCGACGCGGGCCGGGCGCGTTTCGGGCCGACTCCCTACGTCAGTGCGCTGGTGGATGGCTGCCTGGAGAACGGGATGGACATCACCGCCGGTGGGGCGCGCTACAACTTTATCACTGTCGAGGGGATAGCCCTGGCGACAGCCGCCGACAGTCTGGCGGCGATCAAGAAGCTGGTCTACGACGAGGGTTCCGTGACAATGGACGAACTGCTGCGGGCATTGGACGCCAACTTTGAGGGGTACGAACCGCTGCGGCGGACGCTCTTGAACAAAGCGCCCAAATATGGCAACGACGACCTCTACGCCGACGAAATCGCCCGCCAGATCAGCCAGTTCTGGACTACGGCAGCCTTCGAGCACATTACTCCTGAGACAGGCC
>JAIOSN010000309.1 GCA_021107605.1 Anaerolineae bacterium
GTGGCTTCGGAATGGCATTAGTCCCGCGCTTGAGCTGACGCAGCTTCACCGGCACCGCTTCTTCAGCGCGGATGCGGCGTCATGGCATTAAGGGCGCTACGCCGCCGCTCAGAGCTCTTCGGTCTGAGAAGAAATCTGCGCCAGCTGTGGATAAAATCAACCTCTCCCGCTGGGGGTCCGGGGTTGATAGCGGCGCTTCATCCAGCGGCTCAACCCGTCCAGGCCAGGGAAGAGCACACGCTCATTGACATTCGCTTGATCCAGCTTGTCTCTGATCTCCCACTTCAGCTCGGCCGGGACGATGATTTTGCGAAATACCTCTGGGTGCTTGCCCAACCAATCGTCAAAAATAGCTTGGGGATCCGAGAGCACCGAGAAGAGCGCGATCTGATTCACAATGCGATCATCCAACGAGGGCGGCTCAAAAAAGACCACGAAGTTATCCTCAGAGAGGGTATCGAATTCCGTCAACGTCCCGCTCACTTGCGAGAGCATCTCCACGGTGAAGACGTCTGAACCTTCTTCACAGAGCATCTCTTTGAGTGCTGTGGGTAAATGTTGATGGGACTGGGCATAATTAACCGCCCAAATCGCGCCATCAACATCAAATTTATCAATGTCATTCGTGGCAAAGTGCATCGCGACGAACGGGGAGAAAGTCCAATCCAGCAACCGGGTCGGCAGGCCGTGATGTTGCGCGACCGCGAGCCAATGCCAGACTGAGTCGCGTTCCACCACGTCACGATGGGCGTACTTCCGAAAGTTGCGCAACAGGTGCCGCTCCAGGTTGGTCTCACGTCCACAGAGACGATAGAGGGAAGTCTCCAGCAGATACCCGGCCTGAGACAAGCCTCGGAAAGCATACTGTGAACGGAAGAGATGCAGCTCCGGCATCCAAGCGCCTTCAAAGAGTTTCTCCTGCAAATCCGCCCACCCGGTAGCCCGAATTTCATTCATCGTAGACACTCCAGTTTAGCCCTTGACCGTGAAAAATTGCGCGGCATCAATAAAAGATAGAGCGCATAACACCGCACGCTAGAATACCACGGTCAAAAGACCAGCCACAGCTAGACGCTACTCCCCAAAAAACAAACGGTGGGAACCAGGCCAGCGCGCACCTATCCCCACCGTGAGTGTGCTAGAGCTATCGCCGGCGCACGCCAGCACATTTGCTTAACACTTCCACAAAATCACCAAAAAAAGATAGCTGGCTCCCAACCGCCTCACTCCTGACCGCGTTGCCGTAACACCTCGTAGAGGACAATGGAACCAGCCACAGCCGCGTTAAGAGAATTGATTTGGCCGTGCATCGGCAAAGAGATGAGCCAATCGCAATGATCGCGCACCAGCCGCCGCAAGCCGTTGCCCTCACTCCCCACCACGATCCCCAGCGGCACGGCCAGATCAGATTCCGTGTAAAGTTGTGCTCCGTAAACATCCTCCAACCCGACGATCCAGATATTCTCATCCTTAAGCTGGCCAATAGCGCGGGAAAGATTGGTCACTTGAGCCATCAAGAGATGCTCCACCGCCCCGGAGGAGACGTTGACTGCGGCCGGTGTGACTCCAGCCGCGCGCCGTTTTTGGATGATGATGCCATGTACGCCCGCCGCTTCGGCGGTACGCACCAGGGAGCCTAAATTGTGAATGTCCTGCACCAGATCTAACAAGAGCAATAATGGCGTTTCCTCGCGCGCTTCGGCCAGCGCCAACATGTCGTAGATGGAGCCGTAGGGATAGCCGGATGTTTCCAGCGCCACGCCCTGGTGGTTGTCCCCGCCCACCAGCGAGGAGAACTGATGCTGTGGCAAGTGGTCAATCGGAATGCCACTTTGCTTCGCCAACTTAATAATTTCATCCAAAATGGAGGAACTTAAGACGCTATCCATCATTGCCAGACGGAAGGGCACCCGTCGTTGGGCGCGCAAACATTCGCGCACTGCGTGTCGTCCATAGAGTGTCTCTCGCATTAAAGGCCTCCTCAACCTGATGAGTTTTCGCTGCCAGCGAGCAGCTGGCTCTGTTGAAGCTAGCTAACTACCATGCCCCTAGCGCTCCAGCTGCCAGGTGCTCCCACCAGCGCCATCGTTCACCGTGATCCCCAACCCGGTCAGACAACTACGTACGTAATCGGACTGAGTCCAATCTTGAGACTCCCGATATTCCTGCCGTAAGGTCAGAATCAACTCCATCAACCCGGCGATCAGTTCCTCACTCTTGACCGGCTCCACAAAACTCGCGGGGAGGATACCGAGCACGTCCCCGGCCAGATCGGTGAAGATACGATCCATGGCGGACATGGTTCCCACGCTGGCATCGGCATTTTCGCCCAGGTAACGATTCACTTCTCTGACAAATTCAAAGAGCATGCCCAGGGCTTGGGGAGTATTGAAGTCATCGCTCATAGCCGCTTCAAAAGCATTCCGGTAGTGAATCAAACCGCTAACGTCAGAAAGAAGCGCCGTCCCGGCCGGCGGGGCATTCTCGATGCGGTGGCGCAACTTACGCACAGTATTGTGCATACGCTCCACCCCGCGTTGAGCGGCGTCCAACGCCTCCTGACTAAAATCTACCGGGCCACGATAATGGCTGCTGAGGACAAAGTAACGGAGGGCTTCCGGCGTATAAAGCTGCAGTGCATCTTTGATGGTCAGGAAGTTACCCAAGCTCTTGCTCATCTTCACTCCGTCCACGGTCAATGAGCCGACTAACAACCAATAATTGGTAAAAGTGAGCTCCTGGTAAGCTTCCGCTTGGGCGATCTCACACTCGTTATGGGGGAAGATATTCTCCAAGCCACCGCCATGAATATCCACGGGTTGTCCCAAATATTTGGTGGACATCACGGAGCACTCAATATGCCAACCAGGGTACCCTTCACCCCACGGGCTAGGCCAGCGCATCAGGTGATCAGCATCAGCCCGTTTCCAGAGCGCAAAGTCTGCCGGATGGCGTTTTTCCTCCCGTACCTGGACTCGCGCCCCGGCTTCCAAATCCTCCAACTTACGGCGGGAGAGTTTGCCATACTCAGCAAACTTCTCCACCGAAAAATAGACATCTCCCTCCACCTCGTAAGCGTAACCCAGTTCAATTAATCTCTGCACCCACTGAATGATCTCCGGCACGTGTCCAGAAGCGCGCGGAGAGATGTTAGGCCGCAAAACCTTCAAGGCGTCCATATCGGCAAAAAAACTAGCCATGTAGATTTCCACGACCTCCATCGGTTCCAGCTGATAGCGGCGCGCGCCCTTAACAATGCTATCTTCGCCACTAGCCTGCAAGTGCCCCACATCGGTGATGTTACGCACATGCCGCACGTTGTAGCCCAGATGTTTAAGATAGCGCACAATCACATCCATCGCCACGTAGGTCTTGGCATGTCCCAGATGTGAATGATCGTAGACTGTGGGGCCACAGACGTACATGCCCACCCGGCCCGGCACTCGTGGCTCAAAGATTTCCATTTCTCGCGTCAGATAGTTATAAACTTTTAAGTCCATCTGCTCCTCCTAGCGCTGAAAGTGCTAACGCTCGTTCTCTACCGGCTGCGCGAAGATCATCCGTCCGGCGGCCGTCTGCAAGACCTTATTCACCACCACCGCAATGGTCTGCCCAATATAACGACGGCCCTCTTCCACAACCACCATCGTGCCATCGTCCAGATACCCAACTCCCTGGTTGAGCTCTTTCCCCTCCTGCAACACATGGATGGTAAAGGTTTCACCGGGCAGTAAGACGGTCTTCACAGCATTCGCCAGCTCATTGACATTGAGCACCTGGATGCCTTGCAACTCGGAAACGCGATTGAGGTTGTAATCATTAGTTAAAATGCTGCCTCCCAACCGTTTAGCCACCACAATCAGCTTGTCATCCACCTCATCGACGTTCTCCGCCTCCTCATCTGTGATACGGATGGGCACGGGAGATTCTTCTTGCAAGTGGCGTAAAATTTCCAGGCCCCGCCGCCCACGATTGCGCCGCAAAGCCTCAGACGAATCAGCAATATGTTGTAACTCATTGAGCACAAAGAGAGGCACTATCAATTCACCTTGGATAAAACCGGTTCTACAGATATCGTCAATCCGGCCATCAATGATCACACTAGTATCCAACAGGATGGGGCTGGCCAGCCGAGAATTTTCCTGCTTCTCCTGGTCAGATCCCCGGAAGGAAATTCGTTTCCGCAACGCCTCGATCAAATCCGCCCGGACAGTCATCACCATAATTCCCAGATAGCCAAATAGCACTGCCACGGCGAACGGCAAGATCTCCCCAAAGGGGGCTGGCAATTGCGAGAGAGGATAGGCAGTCAAGGTACCAAAGGCCAAGCCCACAAAAAGTCCGACGATGGCCGAACCTAAGGTTTGTGCGGGTAGCTGTTGGATAAGATCACGTAACCGGTGGAAGGGATGGATGCTAAGCCACGGAGCAACAGCGAAACCGATACCCGCAAATACCACGCTCGTAGCAATGCGGATCCACGAAAGCCATGTGAAGAGAGACGGGAACCACATGACAATTTGGTCGCCAAAAGCAAGTCCCCCCAGAGCAAAAAGTATAAGTCCTACCAGACGCGCAATAAGTTCAATGTTCATATAATTCCTCCCTAACAAAATCAACGGCGACCGTGCCCGGTCGCCAACTGACTAACCTTATTTTGAGCAACGACAATAAAAGAAATAAATGCGATGGGCACTTAAGGGGGTTCATGTTATCATACTAAAAGGTAAAGTCAAAAATTTCGCTCTATCCTCCTCTCTAATTCCGCATAACGTGAGGGCTGTAATAATCACCCTCACGTCACACCGCAGTGAACAGCGCTAGAGGTCTTTCGTCAATTTATCCAAGAACCCATGGTTAGTCCGCGTCCGGCGCAGCTGTTTGAGCAAGGCCTCAGTAGCGGCTACGATATCGTAGCCTGCCCCGCTAGGTTTAGGAGCCATCATCTGCGAAACCATGCGGCGTAAGAGCCAAACCTGGCGCAATGTCTCGCGCTCCAGTAGCAACTCTTCACGTCGCGTGCCAGAACGTACTATATCAAAGGCCGGGAAGATCCGCCGCTCCTCTAGTCTCCGATTGAGATGCAATTCCATGTTGCCTGTACCCTTGAACTCCTCGTAAATCATATCATCCATGCGACTGCCAGTATCAATGAGACAGGTTGCCAAGATGGTCAGACTCCCGCCTTCCTCAATGTTGCGCGCAGCGCCGAAAAATCGTTTGGGGGGATAAAGAGCCGCTGGATCCAACCCGCCGGAGAGGGTACGCCCGCTGGACGAGACCACCATGTTGTAGGCGCGTGTCAGGCGAGTGATGCTATCCAACAAGATAACCACATCTCTACCCAATTCCACCAACCGTTTAGCCCGCGCCAACGCCATCTCCGCCACCTCTACCTGGTGTGCTTCCGATTCGTCAAAAGTGGAGCTGATCACCTCCGCATCAACGGAACGATCCATATCGGTGACCTCTTCCGGCCGCTCGCCGATCAAGACCACCATCAAATGCACTTCAGGATGGTTCTCGGAAATACCATTAGCGATCCGTTTGAGGACAGTCGTTTTACCGGCCTTCGGCGGTGAGACAATCAGACCACGCTGCCCCTTTCCCACTGGCGCGATCAACTCTAGCAAACGTTGCGTGTAATTGTGCGGACTGGTGACCAAATGAAAAGCTTGTCTAGGGAAGATAGGGGTCAGGCTCTTAAAATGAACCCGGTGCTTAGCGAATTCAGGATCTATACCATTGACCGCCTCAATGCGCAACAGGCTATTGTACTTCTCCGATTCCTTGGGAGGACGTACTTGGCCTACCACCATATCGCCGGTCCGTAGATCAAACCGCCGGATCTGGCTTTGAGAGACATAGACGTCCCGCCCCCCAGTGGAGTAGCGGCTGGAGCGCAAGAACCCAATCCCCTCCGGCTTGACATCCAAGACTCCACCGCCAAACGATAATCCCTTACGCTCAGTCTTCTCCTTGAGCAGCAAGAGGATCAAGTCCTCTTTCTTAAGCCGGCTGTAACCAGAGACGTTTTCGTCCCGCGCCATTTCCCGCAGATCACGGAGACGCATGGCTTCCAAATCCCGCATCTCCAAGCCGCGAAGCGAGTCTTCTGGCTCAGGTTCGGTGACGGGTTCTTCCGTAGCCACTTCGGCAGCAACGCTCTCCTCAGTTACCGACTCCGCGCTCGAATCAGTTGGCGTTTGTTCGAGTTCCTCCGCTAAATGTTCATCCTCTTTTGCGTTCACAATTTTCTCCTCTTCAAGAGAGCTCCATAATTTGAACGGCTCTCTCAACTTTTAACATTACTACTTCAGGCTGGCCTATTTTCAGACCTCCGAGGTCTTATCCTAATGACATTGGTTAGCTTCCGGACTGCAAGCTAACCCACTTAGCTCAGCACACTTCCAACTTAACTGGTCACAGTTACTTAGTTACCAGCACCCCATAACAACAATTCCCTGAAGAGCCAAGTTAGGATTCCTGCCCAGAAAACCGAGTCCAGGCGATCAAACATCCCCCCATGCCCAGGAATCAGTGAACCGGTATCTTTGACTCCTACCTCGCGTTTAATCATGGAGACAAAGAAATCACCTAGTGGCGTTACCAGAGCCAGCAGACCGCCTAACACTCCGCCCAATAAGGGAGTCACCTGTAGCTGCAAAGTCGCCGGCCAGCAAAGCCCACACACTCCGCCCATTAACAAGCCACTGACAATTTCGGCGCCATACCCTTCCCAACTCTTTCCGGGACTGATCTCAGGAGCCATTTTATGACGCCCCCAGCGCCGTCCGACCAGATAAGCCCCCGTATCGGCCACCCACACGATGATCAGGGTCATCAGTAGCCACCAATAACCGTCTGGAAATGCGCGTAGCCGCAGGAGAAAAGAACCACCCACCCCCAAATATAATCCTCCAGCTAGAGTCAAGGCCCAGCTGGCCGTAGGTTCAGCTGTCGCCGAGTTGAAAGCTAACTGCCGGCCCGTCCCCACCAATATAAGCAGCGCCAATCCCGGTTCCAGGAACCCGACTCCCGGCCAATACGCCGCCGCTATCCAGAGCAAAATTAGCAACCAGACTATAGGCAAGGAGATAATATAGCCCTTGCGTTGTAACATCTGCTGGTATTCAAAGCCGGCCATCAAAACAAGTACGGAGAGACCCAGGGCAAAAAGCCAATCGCCCAATATAAGCACGACTATTACCAGAGGAATAATAAGAATTGCGCTAAGTATTCTAGCTTTCATGCTAAGGAGTTCCGGGCAGAAGGGGTATCCTAAATCCACAAAATGGGAAACTATCAATTACAAGCTCACTCGCTCAAGGGCCGTGTGGGGAGAATTTGGAGTGGGCGCTAGCGCCAGAGACGAACCAAACCAATTAATCTATCTCAACCTCACCAAATCTACGATCACGGTGGGAAAATGCTAACAGGGCTTGGTAGAATTCATCCTTGTTAAAATCCGGCCAGAAAGTAGGCGTAACATAATATTCCGCATACGCGCCTTGCCAGATCATAAAGTTACTTACCCGCATTTCTCCACTGGTACGGATAATCAAATCCGGGTCCGGCAACCCACCAGTGTAGAGATGTTCAGCGATCGTCTCCTCTGAGATTTGCTCCGGGGGGATTCCCAACCGCACAATATCCCGTACCGCCTCTACAATCTCCCTGCGACCGCCATAGTTGAACGCCACGTTGACAATCAGCCGGTCATTCTCTTTAGTCAACTCAATAGCCGAACAAATGGGGCGTCTGAGGGCTTCTGAAAGTGGTTCTAAATCCCCGATATGCCGTAATTGTACCCCATATTCATCTAATTTGTCAATCTCATTCTGTAGCGTATCGCCCAGGATCTTCAAGAGTCCTCGCACCTCATATTCAGGGCGATTCCAGTTCTCAGTAGAAAAAGCGTAGAGAGTTAATATAGGGACGCCAAATTCCACGGCAGCGCGGAAGATGATTTCCAGCCGTTGCACCCCGGCTCGATGTCCAGCCAGCCGGGGCAGACCTCGTGCGTGCGCCCACCGGCCATTACCATCCATGATCAGCCCCACGTGTTGAGGCACTACCGGCAGAACGGGATATTTCTTTGAGTCTGTATTATTCATCTACTTCCCCTGGCACAATTTGGTGCGGGCTGCTCTTTATTTGCTGCCTAGCACACTATCAGTAGAGCAGCAGAGAGATTATCAAAATAGAGCGGAGCATTGAGGGGCATTGAACGGGCAGACCTTACAACTTGACTACTATACGGTTTTTAAGCAATTTGAGGAAATGGACTTTACTGAAGAACACCTTTAGTTGTCACTACTCAGGCGTAATAGACCTCCGAGGTCTGTATACAAATTTTCAAATTTTGCCTGTCAAAGTACTTACCCAGACCGCACCCGGGGGAGGGGAGGGTAGACCTCGGAGGTCTGAAATACGGAAGGCGCAACCTGCGTTTAGCCGCGTCTCCTTTTCCAACAGTACCTCAAACCTCCATAATCTCCCGCTTTTTGCGTTCGGCAACCACAGCCGTTTTTTCGATGAGGCGATCAATCAAATCCTGCAATTTATCCTTTCCCTGCGCCAGCTCATCCTCGGTAATTAGCTTCTCGCTCTCAAAATCACGCATGTCTGCCAAAGAGTCCCGGCGGATATTACGCAACGCGACCTTGGATTCTTCCACCCGCCGGTTCACCACCTTGGTCAACTCGCGGCGGCGCTCCTCCGTCAAACGCGGGATAGGAATGCGGATCACCCGCCCATCATTGTGGGGAGTCAATCCCAAGTTGGCAGCCAAAATCCCCTTCTCCAACGTTACCAAAGAGCCAGCATCGTAGGGACGTATCAAGATCAAATGTGGTTCTGGCGCGGAGATAACGGCCAGCTGTTGCAGCGGAGTAGCAGCACCGTAATAGTCCACCAATACACCCTCCACCAGAGCTGGTGTAGCCCGTCCAGTACGCACACTGCGAAAACCTTTTTCCAACGACTCCACAGCTTTCTGCATCCGGCCTTCGGTCTCTCTGAGTAATTCTCTAAGCATCGCTCCTCCCTCTAGGCTCAACTAGTAGCTGATCAACGTCCCGACCGCTTCACCCAGCACCGCAGAGCGGAGAGCATTATCGGCGAACATATTCAAGACAATTATAGGCAAATCGTTATCCATACAGAGTGTGATCGCGGTAGAATCCATCACACCCACGCGCATATTCAACGCATCCAGGTAGCTCAGTCGCTCAAACCGTTTAGCGTCAGGAGTAGTCTCTGGATCATCGCTATACACTCCATCCACTTTGGTCGCCTTGATCAAAACCTCCGCTCCAATTTCGGTAGCGCGGAGAGCTGCTGCGGTATCCGTAGTAAAGTAGGGGTTGCCAGTTCCGCCACCGAAAATCACTATGCGGCCTTTAGCCAGATGGCGCATAGCCCGTAACCGGATGTAAGGCTCTGCCACCGCACGCATTTCGAGCGCCGTCTGCACGCGCGTCGTGACGCCCTGCCGTTCCAACGCATCGGCCAACGCCAGCGCATTCATAATGGTAGCCAACATACCCATGTGATCCGCCGTAGCGCGATCCATGCCATGCGCCAACCCATCACCGCCCCGCCAGATATTACCGGCCCCCACCACCACGCCGATCTCTACTTCCAGTGCGTGAATGGTGGCAATTTTACCTGCCATCAGATCTGCCTGGTGCGGATCAATGCCAAATCCTTCTGTCCCGGACAAGGCATCTCCACTCACTTTTAGAACTACTCTTTTATAATGCGGCAGCACGTCTCTACCCCCCCGTTATAAAGAAATAGGGGAGGATTACTCCTCCCCTTCTCCCAGTGCGAATCGCGCAAAGCGACGTACCACGATGTTTTCGCCCATAGTGGCGATAGCCTCTTTGATCAGCTCATCTATCGTCTTCCCGCTATCACGAATATACTCCTGCTCCAGCAAGCAAATTTCCGAGTAAAACTTCTCCATGCGTCCATCAACTATACGGTCAACGATTTGCTCTGGCTTACCTTCTTCCAGAGTGCGCGCACGACACACCTCGCGCTCATGCTCCACAACAGCTGGCGGTACATCATCCCGCTTTACGTAGCGGGGAGCCATCGCCGCAATCTGCATCGCAATTTCATCAACCAACGACTGGTATTCAGTGGTACGTGCCACAAAATCCGTCTCACAATTCACTTCCACTAAGGCACCAATACGTCCGCCAGCGTGAATGTAAGAAACCACCAGGCCATCATGCGCCTCCCGGGACATACGTTTGGCAGCTTGGGCCAATCCCTTCTCCCGAAGGTGATCCACGGCTCGATCAAAATCGCCATCCGTTGCTACCAGAGCCTTGCGACAATCCAAGATGCCTGCGCTGGTTGCCCCACGCAGTTCCTTAACCATTTGAGCTGTTACTTGCATCAATCTACGCTCCTTCTTCCAATTCGTTTTCTACTTGGCCCATCTCACTAACCCGCGCTTCAATTTCCACCGAAGCCTTAAGCACCGCTTCGGCCTCCGGAGATTTTATTCCACTCTGGTCACCAACTTGGATCTGGCGCAAACGAACCAGAGTTTCAGCACTCAAGTATTTTTCATCTTCAGCAGTGTAGATCTCTTCTGCGTCTGGCACCGCCGCCTTGCGCAACGCCATGCCCTCTAGTACTGCCTCAGCCATCTTCGAGGTCATCAACCGAATAGCCCGAATCGCATCATCATTACTGGGTATCACAATGTCAATCGGATCAGGTAAACAGTTGGTATCCACCAGCGCCACGATGGGAATGCCCAATCGGTTCGCTTCGGCGACAGCCGTAGCTTCAGCGATAATATCGACTATGAAAAGGGCCGCCGGCAACTGCTCTTTCATCTCGCGCAAACCACCCAAGCGAGCTTTCAATTTCTTGATCTCGCGTGTCTTCATCAGGGCTTCTTTCTTAGTGAAAAACTCAAACTCGCCAGCATCACGACTCGCTTCCAGCTCCTCCAGATAATCCAGCCGTGCACCCACGGTCTGCCAGTTGGTCAAGGTCCCCCCTAACCACCGGTGGGCCACGTAGGGCATACCACAACGGGTCGCTTCATACTCAATCGTATCTTGAGCCTGACGCTTAGTCCCGACAAAGAGCAATTTACCACCTTCCGCCACCGTTTTGCGGATGAAAGCATAAGCCTCTTCCATCGCCGTCACCGTCTGCTGAAGGTCAATAATATGCACATTGTTGCGCTCAGTGTAAATGTAAGGAGCCATCTTAGGATGCCAACGCTGTGTACGGTGTCCAAAGTGAACCCCAGTCTCTAACAACTGCTTCATTGTTACAATCGCCATATTACTATTTCCTCCTAAAATTTGTTTTATCCTCCGCGACCTTCACTCTATTTGAGGACCGCTGTATAGCGACACACCCCTAATAGTCCAATCGCGTGCGTAATAATAAAATATCCAACGCAGAATCATACCACAGAAACCAATCCGAACAACTTTGAGCAGCGGTGCGGACTATAACCTCGCCAACAATTGCATCGCCGCCCCTTCATTTGAGGGGGTTAATCAGACGATACCCTTTGCCTCGCACGGTCTCTACTTTGAACGGGCCGCCTAGGGATTTCAACGCCTTGCGCAACCAGTAGATATGTACATCCAGGGTGCGTGTATCACCTAGATAATCCGTGCCCCAGACCTCCGCCATCAATCTCGCTCTAGAGAGTAACTCCCCAGGGGCACGGATGAAAGATTCTGCCAGGGTTGCTTGCTTGGGGGTGAGAAAAGCCTCTGCTATCTGCCAACCTAACGCATAAGCCACCGGGTCTAGCTGCAATCCCTCCCAGGCAATCACTTCACCGACTTGTTCCGGCAAGAGACGGGACAAACGACTCAGCAGTTGACGCGAGGTAATAGGATGCGTGAGCTGATCCTGGGCTTGCGGCATATTCTCCAGCTGCTTATCCGGCGAGAGCAATAAGAAGAGAGTCATGCCGGGGGAATATGCTTGCAAATCATCACAGAAACGAGCTAAATTAAAACGAATCGCGGGCACATCAATCAAGACCAGATCGTGCAGTTGAGCTTTTAGCGCCGCCAGTGCTTCGCGCCGTCCCTGCACCAATGTGACTTCATATTGGTGGCGCATAGCCGGATACATTTCTCGCTCGACGGTGCGACATCTCTCTATAAACAGAATGCGGTAACGGTCCAATGAAATCTCTCCGTAAGGGGATAACGCTAGCTCACCTACATTATACCCAGAGAGAGAGAATGAACAACTGCCCGAAGAATACCTAATTGTTTGACTCCGCTGAAAAAAAGGTTGGCAGTCCGGCGGCGGGGGGCTAGCTGCTTAAAAAACCTGGTTTTTGCAGTAGAAAAATTAATTTTTGACAGGCAATATCAAATACTTTTACCCAAAACTTACTTTTTTTGTTACTACTCAGGCGGGCTAGACCTCCGCGGTCTGGACATAGGTTTTGCGGGGCAAAGTACCTACCAAAACCGAGATTGCGCCACCGAGTGGCCTATTTGTAGACCTCGGAGGTCTGCAAATAGGCCAGCCTGAGTAGTAACCGCTGATTTGCTATTTTATCCGCGGAAATCTGCGCGAATCTGCGTCCGCTCTTGAATTTTGCCGGGTGGCTGAGTAGTAACCGCAGATCTTAACACTTGATTTTTTTCTTAGCGCCTTAGCGTCTTAGCGGGGAACTCCCTTTGCACAAGGGAAGCAAACTTAATCTGCCCCTACGTTTTTTAGCTTCTCCTCAATGCGCTTCAACGATACTGGCAGCGGCAAAAACATGAATAGGGATCACCTGATTACCGTTGACCCACCCGTAAAGCACCGGCTGCACTTCAAACACTAAGTACACCCCCACGGCCGGACTGTCCGGCGACCAGTCCCCGCTGACCATGCCCGCATGGGCGACCGGGGGATAAGCCCGCGTACACTGCTGCCGCTGCGCTAGCATGCACCCGCACGTCATAGATGCTGCCGGTCAGGTCGGCCCGTTGAGCCAAGAACTCACCCAGCGCAGCCACGGCATCCTGCTGCGCCACACCGGCATCCAACGAGAGCTCGCCGGTAGCCATGTAACCAGCGTAATCCCGGCTATTAGCTAGCCTCGCTAGCGCCGCGCTCTCCGCGACGCGATAGCCCCAGGTACGATACTCCCAGAGCCGCACCAGGTCCACGATCCCGGCTGCCAGCAACACCAACAAGAGCACCGCCAAAGTGCCCGCTACTTCCGGCGCTAACTCGCCGATGACCGCTTCCGATATGTCCACCCGTCCCTGTATTCCGAAAGCAGGCAAGGCTAGGCTCCTCGTCGCACAAAGTGTACCGGCCCCAGGCGGAAGCCCCGGCGCGGTTGCTTTTGCTGCTGCGCGATGGCTGAGCTGAAGAAGTACGTCGCTACCGCGTGCATGGCCTGCCGCACCGCCTCGTCTTTGTCAATGACCGGGCGGAAGCGGATCTGGAGTTGGCGCACGGTATCCGAATCCGGGATGGACGCCAACAAGGGCGGCGCAAAGGCGCACCCCGTCAGACGTTGCACGGCCGCGCTGATCCCTTCCTGCATCTGTTTGCCGTCCATGAGGTCAGCGGCCTTGACGCGATTGAGCAGCATGTAGATGGCCGACTCCGGGATATGGAAGGTCTGCTCCTCGGTTAGGGTAGCAATCGCGTGCGCGACGTTGACCTGATCGGTGTACGAGGGCTCGGCCACCAACAGCACGGCGTTCGCGTGCCGGACGGGGATCAAGGCCCAATCGTTGGCTAACGTGGGCGGCAGGTCCATAACAATGGCCGTGTAAGGACGCGGCAACATGCGAATGGCGTTGTGGGTGTGGTTGCCGTCGTAGTAGTGGACTTTCAGCACATCGTCCGTAGTGAAACTTAAGCCCCCTTTCCTTCCCGCTTCTGACGATTGATGATCAGTCTCCCGCCAGGGGCGGGGGAAGGTACTGTCACCCCTACCCCGAGGGGATAGGGATTAAATTTCTCACAAGTCGTGCTATCATCTCACCTATGTAAACACACAAGTATCAAAGATCGTTGATCTTTGATACTCATCCCCCGTGCCAGTGGTATGGTTTCGAGCGAACGGGTCGCACCAATGGCTGGAGCCGACCAGCGATAGCAGCGGCGCGAACGTCAATCTGCAGTCGGGAGGCTTATTGTAATCGCGCTGGCGGCTCATCCGCAAACCGTTATGCCGCCCAATCCGTACACAGTGGGAGCGGAAGCAGAACAGTCAAACAGCCAGATACATAACACTGTTACCAGCGGATATGTAGTGCAAACTACCCGCTGCCGAGTTTGCTTAATTGTTAATGTCATGCTAATATTGATTGCATGCACAGAATCGTATCTATGAGGCAACTGGTAGAGTGTTCCCCGGGATGTCACGAAATACTGTCAATTTGATCCGCAAAGTTAGACTAAATTGTAATCACCCATTATGCGAAATACAGCAACCTGTTTTTTCTAGGGGGGTGGCACAATGAACGGAATGCACGAATTTATTTTGAAAGTTATGCCTAGCGATACAAGTTATTTCATCCATGCAGAATGTCTTTCCGTAGGAGAAGCTGGTCCTCTGTCAATAGAAAAAACGCTCTAACTGGTTTGGAAGGACATAGCTGTTCTACAGCTACATCAGTTGGACGAAACCTTCACCAAGCGATAATCCGAAATGAGATCCATGAGCTATTTGAGCGCGCATTGGCGGTTGCTGAAAGTCAATCTGTAGGTCTGCGTCTTTTACTCAAGTTCAGTCAATCGCCTGAATTACATAAAGTTCCTTGGGTTTATCCCCCCTCAGTAGCCGCGAGGCAGGGGGCAATCACAAGGCCGTGTTGGCCTTGTTGAAAAATCGCTTTACCGCAACACCACCACGGGTTGAGGTCGCACCTTAACAGAGATGACGAAACGCCCCCCCCGCTGCGGACAAGGTAGCCACTTGTGCAGTGGATACACAGCGCGGTTAGCGTAACGCCGGGCTAAAGCGTCGCCCTCGCACGCCTGGGAGCACCGGGTAAGTACCCGAGCATAAATTCTGTGGTATTTTATTTTTAACAATTGTCAGGGAAAGGCCAATACAGGCTATCTGGACGCCTCCTAAGTGCCTTTTCTCAATTTGTCCTAACTTTCAGAATACCAGGAAACTTTTGCTCA
>JAIOSN010000275.1 GCA_021107605.1 Anaerolineae bacterium
AAAAGGGAGAGGAGCTGTTGGGTAAAGAGACCGCGCGCGAGGCGATTCCCTTTCTGGCTCACCTGATGGATTTGGAATTGGAAGGGGAATGGGCCAAGTGGGTGGAGGAATTAGATCCCGGCGTGCGGCAGAAGCAGACGTTCTGGGCGGCGCGCGAATTTTTCACGGCGGCGGCCCGGGAACAACCCGTGGTCATCGCGTTGGACGATCTCCACTGGGCCGACGAGGCCTCGTTGGCCTTGTTGGAAAATCTCTTGAGCGTGACGGACCAGGCGCCCTTGCTCTTCTGGTTTATCTTCCGCACGCGCCGCGATAAGGGATGTTGGCGTCTGCGTGATAGAGCGGCCAGCGCCTTCCTCCACCGGTACACCGAAGTGCTATTGGGGCCTCTTTCGAAAGCAGCTAGCCGCGAGCTGCTAAGCAAACTCTTGCCCGGCGCCGAGTTCACCCCGGAAGCGGAGCAAGAGATTTTAGATAAGGCTGCCGGTAATCCTTTTTATCTAGAGGAAGTGGTCCGGTCGTTGATTGACGATAGCGCCGTGATTCCCGACCCGACCGCTGAAGGACGTTGGCAGATCACGGGGAAGATCGAGCAGATCACAGTCCCTAGCACGCTCCAAGCGGCGATTGTGGCGCGCATGGACCGCCTGACCGAGGATGCGCGGCGCGCTTTGCAGATGGCCTCGGTGATCGGACGACGGTTCCAGGTGGGGCTGTTGCGTCAGTTGGCCGGAGCGGAAACCAGACTGGATGCCTGGTTGGCCCAGTTGGAGCGTAGCGGCCTTATCCGGCCGGTCGATACGAATGGCGTCGATACCGAAATGTCTTACGTTTTCCATGATGCTCTGGTGCAAGAAGTAGCCTACGATAGCCTGCCAGTGGAGAGCCGCCAGCGATTCCACCGGCAAATTGGAGAGGTTTTAGAAGAAACCTTTGCCGGTAAATTAGAACAGGCCTGCGATCTACTTGCTTATCATTTCAATCGCAGCAATAGCGAGTTCCAAGCGATCACGTATCTGGAGATGGCCGGACAGGTGGCGCAGGCCAAATCCGCCAATGAGACGGCACGGCAACATTATACGGACCTATTGGAGCGGTTAGGAGTACGGGAAGCCACGTGGCAGAAACGATTTGATATTCTCGCCCAGCGCCAAAAGATCTATGATCTCTGGGGTGAACAGGAGCAGCGCCAGGCAGATTTGGAGCTGATGCTCTCTCTAGCCGAGATGTACGCGGACCAGGGTCGACGCTCCGCTGCGCTCAACACCCTGGCCGATCTCTATTTCAAGACGGGCCGTTACTCTGCTGCGGAATCCGCCGCGCGTGAAGCTCTGGCGATTAAAGAGTCGCGGGGAGATCTCGCCGGTCAGGCTACGGCCCTCAACACCATCGGCGTGTTGAACTACGTGCGCGGCGATTATGATAGCGCGCGCCAGCCCCTGGAGCAGGCTGTTGCGCTCCGGCGGCAGATCCAAGACCCCGAAGGTGAGGCCTGGAGCATGATGTACTTGGGCATGATCGATTTCAAGCGCGGTAATTATAGCGCGGCCTCGGATTATCACTGGCAGGCCCTGGCCAGAGCGCGGGAACGGAAGGACTGGTTCCAGGAGAGCATTCACTTGACCAATATGGCTCACGTCACCTTGAGCATGGGAAAATATGAGGCGGCGCTCCAGCAGTTCCAGGACGCGCTGGAGATGAAATCACGGAGCGGAGATCGCCTGGGACAAGGGTTCACGCTCTACGGTATCGGTCTGAGCTCCATTTACCTGGCCGATTACGAAGCCGCGGAGCAGGCATTGCAACGCTCGTTGGCCTTGCGGCGGGAGATCGCCGATGAGCGAGGCGTCAGTTATTCGCTCCACGGGCTGGGATTAGCTAAGTTGCAGCAGCAACAATATCAGCCCGCGCGGGAGTATTTCCAGCAGGCGTTGGAAGTGCGCACGCGCCTGGGCTTGAAAACGGAGATTGTCGCCGACCTATCGTATTTGGGGCGGACTTATCTGGGGTTAGGGCAGCTGGCGGAGGCGCGAGAGACATCGGAACGGGCGCTTGACCTCTTAGCGGAGCAAAAAAATGTAGGCGAGGTGCAGCGGCTCTACTTGAATCACTATCATATTCTCCGAGCGTTGGCAGACCCGGACGCCGCCGAATTTTTGCAGCGCGCCCAGCAGGCCATGCTGGAGCAGGCTAAGCGCATCGCGGATGATCAGGAGCGACAAGGCTTTTTGGAAAACGTCAGCGTCAATCGGGAGATCAAAGTGTTGTGGGGAGAGCACATTCCCGCCTAGCGCATACCCTGGCCCAACGGCCATTGCCAGGGGAATTCGCGGCTACGGCGGCCGCTTGTCATTCCGAGCCAGAGAGACGCGCCATGTGCGGAGCTCGCCAGCGAGGAATCTCTAGTATTAGGTGAGTGACTTTCCGCAAAATTGGTAGATTCCTCGCTGGCTCTCGGAATGACACGGAAACGGTAGCCGAGGTTTCTCCCCTCGCTGGATTGACGCGCCGGCGCGAAAAGGCGCACCTGGCCGTGAACGATCAGACTACGAGCTGCAAAAAGCCCACCTGCGGTAGGCTGGCGCGAAAGGGATTTCGCGGCTACTTTTGCAAGCCCCATTTATGGGGCTTGCTCGCTCCACAATTTTTCCAACAGAGCGATATTCTCCAATTTCTTGCTGCGCCTGAGTCCTTGTGCCGCCGGGGTAAAATACTTATGCGCGCGCAGAAAATCCCCTTGCTGCCGGTACCAACTCTTGAGCGGTAGTTCCACTCCGTGCAAGAGCAATTCCTCGCGCAAATTGTGACTTGTCTCCAAAAAATCATCCCGCCCCAGCGAGTCCAGATCCGCATCGCAGATCAATCCCTCCAAAAATGTATTGGGATTTTGGGGTAGTTGCGTCGCCAATATCATTCCCTCAATAACCTTGATTTGCGTGGGACTGTACCCAAAACAGGGTAGAGTCTCCGCCGCGAGCTGCGCTCCCAGAGGCTCATTGTGGATATAGCGCTCAACGTAACCGAGGTCATGGTAGAGAGCGGCGGTCTGTACCAGGAGGAGCTCCTCTGTTCCCAGCTTGGAGAGCACGGCCAACTTCTCCGCAGCGGGTAACACGTCATCCCGCGTGTGGTGGATGCCGTGGTAGGGTAGATCCGCTGGCAACTCCGCCGCCAGACGTGCTAAGACGTATCTTCGCGCGCGTTCCAAATCAGGGTTGCTCATTCTCGCTCATTCGCTTTCTCGCTTATTCGCTTTCTTGGCTTAGCGAGGTATGGAAACCTCGGCTACTCGCCTTCTCGCTCGCTCCCTCGCTAACTCCTCCAAAACCCATTGGAGGTTCGCCAGCCAGTGCTCCGGTTGGCGCGTGAGCGGCAGCCAGATGGCGGTGTTGCCCAGACGGGCGCGCTGGCCCAATGACTGGCGCAACTGGAGAAATTGGGCCGGGGTGAGGGCACGGGGCCAGCATGGAGTGAGGATGATTTGTTCGTTCTGGACGGTGATGCTGGGCACGTGAGCGTCGCGGGCCAGGACTTTGAGCCGCAGTTGGACGATGAGATTCTCCGCCTGCGGGGGGAGGGTGCCGAAACGATCCGCCAGTTCCGCTTGCAACTCGGCGATCTCCGCGATGCTGGTCAGGGCAGCCATGCGGCGGTAGAGGCGGAGGCGCAAATCGCCGGCGGGGACGTAGTCGGGCGGCAGTCCGACGGCCAGCGGTAACTCGATGGTGATCGCGCCGATGGGTTCCGGTAGGGGCGGCTCGCCGGCGCGCTCCGCCTTGAGCCGTGTCACCGCTTGTTGGAGCATCTTGGTGTAGAGCGTGAATCCCACGGCGGCGATGTGCCCGTGTTGCCGGGCGCCCAACAATTCCCCCGCCCCGCGTAACTCCAGGTCGCGCAGCGCGATGGCGAAACCACCTCCCACGCTGGGACTGCTCTGCAATGCTTGGAGCCGTTCCTCGCCTTCTTCCGTCTTTTTCCGGCTCTGGAAAAGGTAGGCCTAGCCCCGGCGCGTGCCGCGCCCGACGCGCCCGCGTAGTTGGTAGAGCTGCGCCAGCCCAAAATGATCGGCGTTTTCGACGATAAGGGTGTTGGCGTTGGGAAAATCCAGCCCGCTTTCGATGATGGTGGTGGCAATCAGCAGGTCTATCTCCTTCGCGGTGAATTGCTCCATCACCTGAGCTAATTTGCGTTCTGGCAGCTGTCCATGCGCTACCGCGATTCGCGCCTCCGGTAGCTGCCGTTCCAACCGCTTCTGCACTCTGCCGATGGTCGCCACGCGGTTGTGTAGGTTGAACGCTTGCCCGTGGCGTTTCATCTCGCGGAGCACGGCGCGGCGGACCACGTCGGCATCGTAGGGGCCAATGTAGGTGGAGATGGGCAGCCGTTCCTGGGGCGGCGTCTCGATGATGTTGATGTCGCGCACGCTCGTCAAGCCCATGTAGAGTGTGTGGGGATCGGCGTCGCCGTCAAGGTCAGCACATCCACGCCAGAGGCAGCGAAAACCGGTTTCGCCTCGGAATCCGTTGTCTCGGTGCGGATTTGCTTGAGCCGCTCTTTGTGGGTTACGCCAAAACGCTGTTCCTCATCAATGATGACCAGCCCCAGGGTTTTGAAACGTACATCCTGCTGGAGGAGGCGGTGAGTGCCAATGACGATATCGATGTTTCCTTTGCGGAGCTCGCGGAGCACTTGGTCTTGCTCGCGCTCCGTGCGGAAGCGGGAGAGGAGCTCCACCTTCACTGGGAAGGGAGTCAACCGGTCGCGGAAGGTCTGGTAGTGTTGCTGGGCCAAGATGGTGGTGGGGACTAACATGGCGACCTGTTGGTTGTCCATCACGGCTTTGAAGGCCGCCCGCAGGGCTACCTCGGTCTTGCCGTAGCCGGAATCGCCGCAGATCAAGCGATCCATAGGGTGCGGCGCCTCCATATCTTCCTTGACGTCCTGGATCGCTTGCAGCTGGTCGGCGGTCTCCGTGTAGGGAAAGGAGGCCGCGAGTTCGGTTTGCCAGACGCTGTCTGGGGCAAAGGCGTGCCCGGCCATCACCTGGCGGGCGGCGTAGAGCTGGAGCAATTTCTTGGCTAGCTCGCTGGCAGCGCGTTGCACGCGCTGCTTGAGGGTGGCCCAACTTTGCGTTCCCAGCCGGTGGAGCCGGGGGCCGCGCCCCTCCGCGCCTACGTAGCGGGTGAGCCGCTCCGCCTGTTGGATAGGAACCAGAAGCTGGTCGTGCTCGGCGTATTCTAGGAGCAGATACTCGCGTTTGATATTATCCACACTGCGTTCCACCAGCCCGTGGAAGATGCCGATGCCGTAATCCTCGTGGACTACCGCGCTGCCCGGTTCCAGATCGCTGAAGGAGACCTCCGGGGCCTGGGCGCGGCGGCGGGGACGGCGGCGCGGTTCTGGCGGCCGCCAGCCGAAGATTTCCTCGTCGGTGATCAGATGCCGGACGCGGTTGGCCCGCGTGAGTTGCCAGCCGGACGGTGCGGTCCCCTGCACAAAGGAGATTTGTGTTTGCGGTGGGGTGGTGAGACTCTGATGTACCGGCGGTGGGTCTGCTTCTCGCCAGAGATCGGCCAGTCGCGTGGCCTGCCGGCTGACTACGACCACTTGATCGCCTAGCTCCACCCACTGCCGGATATGGCCCAGTGCCATGCCCACATCTCCGCCGAAATGCGGCTCTGGTGCGAAGAGCTCCGCCAGCGGGCCGCTTTCCCCAGGGGCGAAGGGGAGCACTGTCCGCCCGGCCAACGCCGTCTGCCAGCGCGACCAGGGCACGTAGGGGCTGGGCGTGTCCGCCAAGATGCGCCGCCCGGCGATAGCCAGCTCGCGTTGTTCCTCGGCTTCTAATTCTAATTCTCGCCAGCTCTGGGGTAGCAGCGGGGCGTTGTCGAGTAAAATCAGCGCTTTTTGAGGAAGATAGTTCAAGAGCGTGTCGAGCTCGCCGTAAAGCGTGGGGAGATAGAATTCCAGTGTGGGAAAGGGGCCGCCCGCGCGCAGATTCTCCACATCCTCTGCCAGTGGCGCGCGGACTTCTGGCGGCAGCTCGCCGGCCAGCAACGGTTCCAGGGTTTGCAGAGCGCGTTCGCCGTCGCGGGGCAGCGCCTCGCGCACCGGCGTGATCCAGAAAGTCTGCGCGTGGTTGGTCGAGCGCTGCGTCGCCGGGTCGAAGGTGCGGAGGCTCTCGATCTCGCGCCCGAAGAACTCCAACCGGTAAGGCTGCGGGGAGTGGGGTGGGAAGATATCTAAGATTCCGCCGCGGCTGCTCACCTGCCCCGGCGCCTCTACCACGCTCACTGCCTCGTAGCCGAGTCCCTGGCAGTGGCGGGCTAATCCGGTGAGAGAGTATTGCTCGCCCACTTTGATCTGGCGGGCGGCTTTGAGGAATTGGCGGTAGGGTAGGGGGCGTTGCAGCAACGCGCGCACAGAGGCGACGACTACCGGCGGAATAGCTCCCGGCAGCGCTCCCCGGCGGTGTAGAAAGAGCGTGGAGAGCAC
>JAIOSN010000247.1 GCA_021107605.1 Anaerolineae bacterium
AGCAGTGGTGGGGGTGATGACAGACCGTCCAGAGGGGAATATCTACGCGCCGGTAGTCATCATCTCTGAGGGTGTGAACAACCTCCTCACACAGAAACTGGGGTTGATTGACCATGATCTGGAACCGGCGCATCAGGCATTGGCCTTTAAGCAGGTCATCTCGCTCTCGGCTAAGGAGATAAACGCGCGTTTCGGTCTACCGGATTCCAATCATGGCGTGGCTGTCTCCGTGTTGGGTGACGTCTCTTTGGGGTTGCCGGGCATGGGTTTTGTCTACACCAACAAGAAGACCATCTCCGTGGGTTTGGGAGTGATGTTAGACACGCTGGCCGAATATCAATTGCGACCTTATGAGATTTTGCAACGCTATCTGGAACATCCTGCCATTGCTCCGTTGGTGGCTGGCGGCCAGCTATTGGAGTACGGCGGGCACCTGATCCCCGAAGGCGGCTGGCACGATATGCCTCAACTCTACACTGACGGTGCAATGGTGACCGGGGATGCTGCGACCATGCTCAACGCCCTGCACTGGGAGGGCACCAACATGGCCATCATCTCTGGTAAATTGGCGGCAGAGACGGCGCTAGAGGCGCACAACCAGGGCGATTTCTCCGCAAGGACGCTGGCGGGCTACGAAGCGCGACTCAAGGAAGGCTTTATCCTCAAGGATATGAAACAATATCGCAGATTTTCGCGTTTCCTGGAGACCCATCCTGAATTTATGGGAGCCTACCCGGCATTCCTCAACGATGCCCTGGGGGGCTTCTTCAGCGCGTATGGTAAACCCAAACGCCAGTTATTCACTGAAATATACCAGTCTCTGACTGGCCGCCGGTCATTGTTCCAGGCTGCGGGCGACATGCTATCTATGGGAAGGGCGGTGTTAGGATGGTAATGAAGAGAGGAGATGCGTTTAGCGTCAAGGAACTCCCGGCCAAGTTGCGCGAGAGTTTACCCGATGTTTACGTGGACGATTGGCTGGTTTCAATCAAATACTTTGTGGATGAAGAGGAAGCACATCTAAAGATCCAGGAAGACGAACTCTGTGCGCGCTGCGAGGGCAAACCTTGTCTCTACTTCTGCCCGGTGAGCGTTTACACTCTGGGCAGCGATGGGCGTATCCAGGTGGCTTATCAAGCCTGCGTGGAGTGCGGCAGCTGCCGCGTCGGTTGTCCTTACGATAATATTGAGTGGAAATTGCCGCGTGGGGGCTACGGCGTGGCGTATAAATTTGGGTAAAAACCGAGTAGGAAAGGGCGCTCAGGTGGATTCTTCCCTCTGAGCGCCCTTTTTCTGCCACATTCTAAGTAAGGTTTTCCCGAAAAAAAATCAGCTCACCACAGAGGCACCGAGAACACTGAGAAAAAATTTTAACATTGCCTGTCAGATAGCTAATTTCCTGAAAGTTAATGGCGGGTTCGAGCGATAGGACATGGACGAGCACCAACGAGTGCGGAAAAACAGAGTAAAAATGCTTTCTTGCTAAAAAGGAAATCCGCGTTCATCCGCGTCCAAAATTAAAAATGTCAGGTGGCTAGCTGTTAAACTTAAGTCTTTGCGGTGAAATTCTTAGTTTTTCCAGTAGACTCAAGTATGGAAATTTCACTACTTTGCTGCCAGAACAACTTTCAACCTTCAACTTTCAACTTTCAACTTTTGACTTTCGACCTTTGACTACGCTACCAGGCGGCATCCGGATCCGCCCACGGCTCGACGACTCGCCGGTAAGCGTGTATCTCCTCTGGTGTGAAAAAGAGCGCGACCTCCCGCTGGGCAGATTTTGGACTATCGGAACCGTGGAGCAAATTATGGCGGTTGGAGAGTCCGTAATCGCCCCGGATGGTGCCGGGCGCGGCTTGCTTGGAATCGGTAGCGCCCATCATTGCGCGCAGCACCGCGATAACCTCAGGGCCTTGCACTAACATCACCACCACCGGCGCTGAGGTGATGAACTTCAGGAGCGGCTCGTAGAAATGTTTCCCCTTATGCTCATGGTAATGTCTCTCTGCCAGCTCGCGGTCAAGCCAGATCATTTTTAGCGCGGCAATGCGTAAGCCGCGCTGCTCAATGCGGCTGCTAATGTTACCGATCAGGCCGCGTTGCACGCTATCCGGTTTGAGGCTGATTAGAGATTCTTCGAAGTCAAATTCCTCCTTGAAGGTGATTGGATTGTTATTGATGGGGGTGCGTTTCAAATGAGTTGAGAGCTCTGTCTAGATTGCGTAAAGCTTCTCAAAACGGAACACGCAATATGTTCAGCAATTCAACTGCAATGAAACGCACCCCATTGATTTCACTACATCTAGAGAAATAGGTAAAAAGTGCTACTTAGGTCAGCCTATTGCAGACCTCCGAGGTCTACTCCGCCGCCGCTCGGTGGCGAAATCTCGGTCTGGGATTGACTCTTTTATAAACTCGACATGGCCTTCCGATATGCCCCCAACGCTTTGTGGGGCGAGCCTTGTTTCATGTAGGCATCACCTAGCAGTTGGAGAGCCTGGTTTTCCTCTGGATTCTTCTGGCTGTATGCCTGTAGATCGGAAACCACACTATCCAGCAGCTCATCAGCGTTCTGAAGGAGCTCTTTGTAGTGCTGCAGTGATTCTTTCCGCTCCGTTCTGACCCAGAGAGCTTGTGCTAGTTCCAGGCGAGCCGGATAATCGGTCTCGTTTGCTTTCACGTAATCCTTTCTCTCCTCTAACTCGAAGGCGGGAAGAGGAACAGCGATCTCTTCGATCTTCTTTTCGGGTTTGGTGCTAACGACTGCTGGCGGTTCCACAACTACATCTGGAACTCTCTCTTCAACGGGGGAGGGTTTCGGCGCCACAGTTTCCTTTTCACCTTTGAACCTGGTGAATCCGAATGAGGATACCAGTTCTTCTACAGGCGTCTCTGGCTCAGGCGTCCTTTGGGTTTTTCGGTCTTCTGCATCGAAACTTGACCAGCCGAATAATTCACTCCTTTTTTCTGCGGCGGATGTCTCTGCTACCGCCACGCCCTCTTCCTCTGCCTCTGCCGGTTCCGCTGGCCTGGCGGGACGCTTGCGGCCCATGATCTCATCAACGCGGGCTTGTTGTTCGCTCTTGGCTTGCGCGCGGAGTTCTTCGGCCTCTGCCTCTGCTACCTCTGTGATCGCCGCGACCTCTTCTGCCTGCGGTTGTAGTTCGCGGAGCCAGGCGGGTATTTCTTCTGCGACTTCAATTGGCACGACCTCTTCCACCACTGGTTCTGCTGGTTTGGCGGGACGCTTGCGCCCCATGATCTCATCAATGCGGGCTTGTTGTTCGCTCTTGGCTTGCGCGCGGAGCTCTTCGGCCTCTTCTTCTGTTACCTCTGCGACCGCCGTAATCTCTTCTGCTGGCAGTTGTAGTTCGTGGAGCCAGGCGGGTACTTCCTCTGCGGCTGCAACTGGCGCGACCTCTTCCACCACTGGTTCTGCTGGTTTGGCGAGACGCTTGCGGCCCATAATCTCGTCGACGCGGACTTGTTGCTCGGCCTCAGCTTGCGTGCGGAGTTCATCCTCTTTGCCGGCGGCGAGGCTTTGGAGCCAGACTAAAGCATCGTCCCCGGAGAGCAATCCGCCTTCCTCGGTGGGGGCCGTCGGAGCGACGCCCTCTTCTTCTGCTA
>JAIOSN010000108.1 GCA_021107605.1 Anaerolineae bacterium
AGAACTAGCATGATGTACAAGGAAGGAAGAGAAATATGAAAAAAATACTTATTTGGGCAGCAGCTATATCCATTGGTATCGGTTTACTGACCGGAACCTTCGTCGTTGGTCTGTTCGCTGGTCGTGCATTGGACCAATTCAGTTTTGCACAGCCACCTGCCGTGGAGATAACAACCGGCCCGTCCCATCAGGAGATCACGCCAGAGACCGAGGTGGATGGCGTCACCCCTACTAAAGATCCAACCTCAAGTAGCGAAGCCGCAGCCCTGGATGTGGAATTATTGCAAGAAGTTCTAACCCTTCTCAAACAAGATTTCTACGGGGAGCTACCTGGTATAGAGAAACTGTCCTATGGGGCCATCCGCGGCATGTTGATGACGCTAGAGGATCCCTACACCTCTTTCATATCCCCGGATATTGCTGATATCTTGCGAGAAGATACCAGTGGGGAATTTGAAGGAATTGGAGCCACCGTACGCATGAGGGAGGATGGTTATCTGGAGATTGTACGCCCTCTCCCTGAGCACCCGGCAGAGATGGCGGGGCTTAAAGCTGGCGACTTGGTGTTAACCGTGGACGAGCAATCAATCGTCGGTCTGGGACTTTACGAAGCTATCAGTCTAATTCGTGGTCCGGCTGATACTAAGGTAGAGTTAGAGATCGCACGCCCAGGCGAAAAGGATACATTTTCTCTTATCGTCACTCGGGCGCGGATTGAAATGCCTATAGTGGAAGCCGAAATGTTGGAAGAAGGATTCGCTTACATTAAATTAACCGAATTCGATGCTAATGCTGGGGAATTGGTGGAAAAGGAATTACGCGAGCTGCTCGCGCAGAATCCTGAAGGGTTGATCTTTGACCTGCGTGATAATCCTGGTGGACTGCTCTCACAATCCATTCGCATCTCAGATCTCTTTCTTGATAAAGGTTTAGCGGCTATTGAACGAGATAGCCAGGGCGAAGAGCAACGTTTCTATACTCATGATGGTGATGCGGGAGAAACGATCCTGTTGGTGGTATTGGTAAATGGAGGCAGTGCTAGCGCCTCGGAGATTGTCGCTGGTGCGCTCCAGGATCGGGGACGCGCTTCTTTGATTGGTGAAACCACACTAGGGAAAGGGTCCGTTCAAATGCCCCATAACTTGAGTGATGGTTCGCAATTGCGAGTTACCATTGCTCGGTGGTTCACACCCAATGACAATTCCATTCACGGAACAGGGCTTACGCCAGATATCGAGGTCACTGTTCCCGATGATACGCCGGCAGATGAAGACCCACAGTTAGAACGCGCCATTGAATATCTACAAGAGAGATAAATGGATCAGATCAAAGTTGTAGCCAGAAATCGTAAAGCGAGACACGATTATCAGATCGAGGATACTTACGAGGCGGGAATTGTGCTTCAAGGTACCGAGATAAAATCTGTGCGGGCTGGACGAGTGAATCTGAAGGGCGGCTTTGTTATGCGGCGCGGAAATGATCTCTGGCTCCTGGATGTGCATATCGCTCCTTATGATCAAGCCGGTATGTGGACGCATGACCCCACTCGTCCTCGAAAACTGTTGTTACATCGTAGGCAAATTGATCGTTTGATCGAAGATATACAGCGAAAAGGCTATACCTTAATACCGTTGAGCATGTACCTCCGGGGAGATTACGCCAAAGTGGAAATCGGGGTGGCTAAGGGTAAACGTCAATACGATAAACGGCAAGATATTATTGAACGTGATCACACCCGTCGGATGCAACGGGAGTGGAAGAAATTCAGTCGTGATCATTGATTTGTTTGACATCATAGCCGCCTACGTTATAATGGCAATCACGTAATTAAATAGGAGGAGATAAGCGGATGCCGGAAGAGAAAGTTGCAGAACAAATTACCACACAAATTACCACAATTAATGACCTAGTCCCTGGAATGAAGACCGTCGGTAAAGTTACCGGGACAGAACTATATGGAGCTTTTGTCGATATTGGGGTTGAACATAACGGGATGATCCACATTTCCAGACTATCCCGGCAGCGCGTGAACAAAGTCACAGACAAGGTTAAAATTGGCGATGAAGTGGAAGTTTGGATTGTGAATGTTGACTCCCAAGCTCATCGTATTGGATTGACTATGGTAGCGCCACCAGATATTAGCTGGGATGAATTAGCAGATGGGCAGATCCTTACTGGTGAAGTAGTACGCATGGAGAAGTACGGGGCTTTTGTAGATATTGGCGCAGAACGACCGGGGTTACTGCACGTGCGCGAAATGGGGAAAGGGTATATACGTCACCCGTCTGATATAGTCAAAGATGGCGAGGAAATTGAAGTACGCATTATAAAAGTTGACCCTCAAAAACGCCAGATTGATCTAACCATGAATTTGAATATGAGCATTCAAGAGCTAAGAGAGGAAGAGGAAGAAGAGGAACCGTTTCTCTCCCCCATGGAAATTGCTTTCCGTGATGCTCAAAAAGATGTCAAGCAACGTAAACGCCCTAATGCTCGCAGAAAAGTCAAGCATGATCACAGGGAGCTTGAAGATATCTTTCAGCGAACTCTTAATCAGCGCTAAATAATTGAACAAAGCAGACAAAAAGGGGCTATCACTTAGAAAAATGATAGCCCCTTTTCTTTATTAGCGTGGTCTCGGATCTCAACAAAAGGCAGACGTTGAGAATGCTACTTCCATAGAATGACAGCGGTCAGCGCGGAACTGCAAGGGATGGGTTGAGTGGGATCAATTTGCCCTTGTCCGATGATGACTTGCTTGAAGGTGCCCACAAGCACCTTTTGTTCGAGGTTTGAATCACAGTCAGGGTTGATATCCGGATTACAGACCTCCACCGCGGCAAAGCCTATGATATGGTACATGTATTGGTTTTGGTTAGGCCACTTGATAGCTCCCGAATCTATAAGCGGTTCGGGGAAGAGAGCGTCGTGGTCATCCATGTAATTAGGGGCATAAACCTTGTCAAAGACGGGCAAAAAGACAACTTGATCCGCCCAGTAGTTGAAAACCTCTTTTGCATCCGACGCTATTTCACCCGGTTCGCCGTGGATGAAGTCCCCATCAATGTAGAGAGTCACCGGCTCGGCCGGCGGCAGGGGATCAGGTGCTGTCCCCATAAAAATAGGCGGCGATTGTTTACCACCTGCAGATACCGGCTTAATATAGTCCAAGATGGCAGCGGCATTCGTCGTGGCCTTATGGGTGCGGCGTAGAGGGTCAGTGAAGACGCAGTATGCGGTGTTGTAGATGTAATCAAAGTTCAGCCAGCCGCGCTGGGAACTCGCATCTCCAACGTCGCCGATGCACTCGCCGCTATGCAGATTGCAGTAGCGATCATTATCAATATTGAATTCTGTCTCTGGCGGCAGACCTATCACCACATCATCAGGCACGGCAATGGGAAGCAGATTGCTCCCTGCCGGCAACTGGGTGACAGGCCCGATCATCGCCAGAGCAAAGGCGGAAGCCCGCATATCATTCTGTCCCACAATTTTCATAAAGGTGGTGGTCTCGGTGAGCATCATAGTGATGGAGATACCTTTAGTATCCACTGGAACTTTAGACGTTGTGGGAGTGAGAACGTTTTCGGCCCCGTCAACATACTGATAGACGTAGGTCGCATCTGGGGAAGTAATATCCACACCGTTTAGGTGGGCAAATTGCTTAATGGCAGCGCTGACAGCAGCTCTCTCAGCTCCCCCGTCGCAGATGCTGTCCAGAACCACCCGTGCTCCAGCTAACGCGGAAGCATCAGCGGCGTTCTGAAGTTGCCGGCGATTGTTATGTAGCTGCCCCCCATCAAGGGCTAGTCCCACGATGGCAATTAACCCCACGATACCTAAAACGATCAACACCATAGCTTGCCCGCGTTCTTTTTCTATCATTTGATTTTCCTCCTTTTCGTTAAGGATTAATTATAGGATGAATAGCTCTACCCCTTAGGGTTAATCCCCCTTCAGGTAAAAACGGCTGAGCTAAAGGCATATAAAAATCATATTGATAATTTACAGTGATTGTGATAGGTGCTCCAGGGACAAATGAGCCTGCTGCGATTTGCACGTTGTCAGCCCCGATAACGACTAAGTCACCGCTGGCATCCATTGCCCGAGCCTTGATCCCTGTCTGATCGCTAGGTTTAATAGCAGCATAGGTAGCCCCCTCCTCCGCGGCATCACGGAGGGCGATCATAATGTAGTAAGCCCGTCCCAAATCTAACAATCCCATCAATAACATCATCAGTAATGGAAAAAGCACTGCCAACTCAACGATACTCTGCCCTTTTTCAGTACGCATGATTAGCTCCTTTGCTTGTTATTCAGCGGTTGTTAATACCAAACCAGAGATAGCATCAACATTAACTTGAAATGTATTTTCGCTGGTGATAGCAGCGATTTGCCAGATAGGCCCATTAGCAGTTTGTCTTAGTTGATATTGAATCAGCGCCTCAACATTAGATTGTAAGAAATCTGCTCCGCCACCAGCGCGAAAGTTTAGCCAAGCCACCTCAATTCCGTATGGCGGGGGAAACGGAGTTAAAGGAACCGGTTCCCCTGGAATATCAAAGGGCGGAACCTTAAAAAGTTGGTCCTCGCGGATAGTGATAGTGATGATGGCCTTCTTAGCCGGCGAGTAGTAATAGAAAGTCCAACCGATCAACGGTACTTTTACTGTTACTAAATTTGGTGATGGTCGCCAGGAAGCCTCCACTTTGATTAGTTGTACATCCGCTTGCCAGGCTTGTGCGCTAGTGACTGCCCGCGCTTCTGCTTCTGCTAATGCGATTGGAGTTGCCAATCCCGCCCACTTGACCGTCAGCGGCTCTGTTTTTGGCAATAATGTTTGACCAATCTGCCAGATGAAAAATAATCCTAGCCCCAGCAATAAAGTAAGGATGAATATCGCTAATAGCCAACTACGATTGTTCATTGCTCTTTACCCCTTCAAAACTAAAGGCAAATAAATAAGTTTTTTAGTTTCAGGCAAAAGACCTATGCGATAGAAAGTATCATAATTAGTCCTGTAATCTCCTCCCCCTTGATACTCCTCCCAAGCGATATGCAACAACGCCTCATGGATAGCCATGGCGGGAAATAGAGAAAGTTGTTCTGGTGTCTCAGAAACGCTTATGATAAGATCACTCCAGGTCAAGCCTCTATCGTGACTGCAATTCATAAATATCTCTTCATTGCCAGAAGCACCCGGTGCAGCCCGATAGCCGTGCCAGGTAACACAGATACTATCTACGCTGGATACCAGGGAGATAGTTGACCAAGTAGGCCGATAAGTATTGACTTGAACATGATCGGGGTCCAAGCGGATAGATTTTTGATTAAGCGCTGGGTACCATTGAGCCTCATTGCTTAGCCTGCGATAATTAATATATTGCAATGTCGCAGTTTTCCCAGGATCTTCTGGGTCAAACCAAGGCGCCTGTTCAACCCAAGCTACATGAACGTCACCTGAAATGCTAAACGTAATTTTTGGCCGTACAGCTTTAATACCCTCAAGTGAAAGACGGATAGGAACTTCCCAGTTAAATTGTTGGCTCTCGTTCTGCCAGCTCCCAGAAGTGAACCAGACGCTTCTTCTGTAACCAATAGTTTGCTCCCAGGTAAGATATAATGTCTGCCCGTCAGGAGTTAAAGCCGCATTAGGGTACCAAATGCCACCTGTACTGGGCGCACTTACTTGTGCGTGAGTGATAATTTGCGTGGGAGTTAGCCAAGTAGCATTGCCGGCTAGACGGTAAATATGATACAGATCGCATTTTGAGAAATCCCCTTCATTTTCAGCTGCTGCTATGATCAAGTGCTGACCAGTAGTACCTGTTTGCAGACACGGTGCAGTATAGCCATAAACTGAAGAGAGCAAGGCTTGTGGGGATTCCCCCGCACCTATATCCTGTTGATAGAGAGTACCAACGGGTTTGCTATAATCTCCCTCTACCCAGGCTGCCAAAA
>JAIOSN010000168.1 GCA_021107605.1 Anaerolineae bacterium
GGGCGAGATATTCTGGTGAGATACCGTCTCCGTGATCGGTGACGCTCACTATCACTTCGCCATTCTTCTCCCGGCAGGCTACCTCAATACCGGCATGAGGGGCCGCGTATTTGACGGCATTGGAGAGGAAGTTGAGCAGCACCTGTTCAATGCGTTGGGCATCCCCGGTCACGAGCGGTAACTCGCGCGGGTAAATGTGGTTGATTTGCATGTCACGTTGGGCAGCCTGGGGACGGATCACGTTGACTGCGTGGGTGATAATGGCGGGGAAGGAGAGTTTTTTCTCTTCCATCGTCACGCGCCCGGATTCCAGCTGTGCCAGATCCAGGAATTGATTGATCAGTGTTCCTACCCGCTCCGCCTCTTGTTGGATGATCTGAATAAATTGCTGACTTAGTTCGCGGTTAAGAGTGGGGCGTTCTAACAAGTTTGCATAAGCGAGGATAGAGGTCAACGGTGTGCGTATCTCGTGGACAATTTCAGCGATCCAGTCGTTTTGTTGGAAGAGCTGGGCGTTCTGCACCGCTACCGCTGCGATGCCGGCTAACGTCTCTAAAGTCTCCACGTCCTGTGGCGTGAAATGGTGAGTTTGTTGGTGTGTGAGGACCTCCAATACCCCGATAATTTTGGGGCCAAAAGACATCGGCACGGCGATGATGGAACGGACTTTGCTATTCGGTTGTAGATCATACATGCGCGGATCGGATTCTGCATCGTTCACGATGGCAGTTTGCTCTTGCTGTACTACCCAGCCGGCCAGACTCTTGTTGATAGGCACCTCGGCGCTCTTTAGCACCGAGGTTTTCGGTCCACAGAAAGCCGCGAAGCGCAAAGTGTTCTCGCTTTCCACCAGCAGGATCGAGGCCGCGCCAGCCGCTGTCATATCGCGCGCAGATTCGACGATGCGCAGTAATAGCGGTCGCATTTCTAAGGTGGAGTTGAGCTGCCGGCTGATAGCGAGTATTTGTTCCAGGGTGTTGACTCGCTGGCGCAGCAAAGATACTTCTGACGGAGTCATGTATTTTCCTTTGCTTAGAAAAACCTGGTTGTTAGTAGTGTACCAGGTTAAAGTTGCTCTAAGATGTCATCCACCAACACCTCTACTTGTCGTGAGAGCAAACTTGTGGGGTACTCGGTAACCATTGGTCGTTGTGTAGTCCAACTTTCTTGCGCCAGATTCGGCACCGGGGGGATACTCCCTAGGATATCCTGGTGAAGTTGCTCCTTTATATGCTCGTGGGTGATTGCGGAGGCAGTATGGGCACGATAGACGAGTGCCAGCTTGATTTTATACTCTCTGATATTTAGCTTTTGTAGCTGGTGGAGCATTTTTTGGGCCAGCGTAAGCGTGATATTATCTGGCGCTAGGGTGAGTAGAATGTAATCAGCTTGTTGGAGGAGCTCACTGACGGGCGGAGTTACGGACGGAGGAAGGTCGAAGAGTAAATAATCATAGTTGGCGGTTAGGCGCGCGTGTAAGGAAGCGGCCAAATCTTTGGTGAGGAGGGGGGCCGTTCCTGCCGGGTCGGTTGTGGCTGGAAGGAGATGTAAGCCCGTGGAATAATGGATCATTTGACCTTCTATGGCCTCGCGAGTTAGCTGGGGGGGGGCTTGTGTGAGGAGCTCTTGCAATCCTCTGGTCGTGGAATTTCCTACTTGCAGGGAGAGCGACCCGCTGCCATCTTTAAATTCTACTAAAACAATTTTCTTATCAGGGTCTTTATGGTTGAGACTGATGGCCGCATTGAGGGACAGGGTGCTGTTCCCGGTTCCTCCATTGACTGGCAAGAAGGCGATGATTTTGCCGTGTTGGACTGCAACTTTTTGCTGCCGGGCAGTGCGTTGCAGCAGGGCTTTCACGCGCGTCGTGAGCTCGGCTGGGTGGGTAGGTTTAGTAATATAGTCATCTCCGCCGACCTGGAATCCCTCAATCTTGTACGGGAGCGTGTCCTTGGCTGTGAAGAAGAGGATAGGCGTGTTGGTGGTGCTAGGATATTTGCTTAGCTCTTTAGCTACTTCGTATCCGTTCATTCCGGGCATCATGATATCCAGGATGATGAGATCTGGCTGCGTCTCTATGGCTCTGGTCAATCCTTGCTCTCCTGAAGATGCGGTCTGGATGTTGTACCCTTTGCGCTTCAACATCAATCCGATCAAGCGCAGCGCCTCAATATCGTTATCTATGATCAGGATAGTGTGCGGCATGATTTGATCTCCTTCATTAATTGTTACGGGATGAACCAGCTTGACTAGATTATATGCTTAAGAGGTCAAAACTTCAAGTGGATAAATTCTTAGTTAGACAGCTGACATATTTCATTTGCGGTGGTGATGTTCCTAACCGTAGAGGGGTGTCGGAACAGGATAGTTTATTTTCGGTTGTGCGGTTGCCAATCTTAGCGTTCCGATGTATCATGGATGAGCGTTTAGTAGTTGAATTCAGGGTTACTGTTCAGCTATCCCCCGGTAGCGGGTGGGAATAGCTCCTTTAGGACGCAGATAAACGCTGATCAACGCCGATTTGTTACTACTCAGGCGTGATAGACCTCGGAGGTCTAAAATAGGTTGGACTGAGTGGGAACCAAGTATTTTGATAGCCTAGCGTAGGTGTGCGATATGGATGTTCGGTTTGAAATTTGGCGGCAGCCAGGCCAATTCTCATTGATGTATCCGGGGTCTTGGACCGGTTTCGTTTTGATGAGCTTGTACTTGGTTCTTGGGGCTTGGTTCCTCTTTGTGCGATGCCAAGATTTCAAGCGTATGGGACTCAAGGCCTGGCTTGTTTTTGTGACGATCCTTTTTCTCCTGCTGCCAGCTAATGCCGGCTTGATCCTCTCCCGGCCCGCGGCTGGCGCCCTGTTGATTGCTCCGGTCACTGTGCTCCGCTCCCCGCCAACGCTTTCTCTCTTGGCGTTGCTTGTGGTGAGCGCACTCAGCCTCTGGTTGGGACCAGGCCCAGGAGCAATCGCCGGTCTCTGGGTGGGAGTGACCAGCGCCTGGGTTTCCCCACAAATTTTGACCGATACTTTTGCTCTGGCTGCCTGGGGCGCGTTGCTGGGATGTCTCTGGTATCAGCCATACAGAGGGCGGTTCTTCGATCTCTTACGTCTGACTATGGTTATCCCGGTGGTAGCCGCAGTAGGCCCCTTGTGGGTGCTCAGTTTTAACCGGTTGGTTGAATCTATACACCTGGGTACCCTGTTGGCAATTGATTATACAGCTGCTCCCTTTCGTGATGCCGGGTTGATCTGGTTGTTGAACGGCTTGGTCGCAGGAGTCATTTTCACTTTGCTCTTCTGGCTGTTTCCCCGTCTGCGTCCGGCCCAACGTTCCGACAAGAGCTCCGTTTTTAGCCATTCGTTGCGGGCACGCTTAATGATCGCGTTGGTACCACTACTGGTATTGAGTGTTGTTTTTTCGGTTATGACCGTCACGCAACAGGCGATCTCTCTTGCTCGTCAACAGGCATTAGAGGAAATGTCTCGGAGTGCAGATAATGCGGCTAGCGGTACCGCTAATTTTTACTATACTGGTGCTAATCTCTTGGAGGAGTTCTCTGCTAATCCGGCTTTACGCGAGCCAGATACCCGCGTGGCGATATTGCAAACAGACCGCCGCGTAGTTCC
>JAIOSN010000032.1 GCA_021107605.1 Anaerolineae bacterium
ACTCTGCACTAATTTATCGAGCAGAGGACTGGAAATCCAGCGCTTCCCCGCCAACACACGCTGCACGGCCAGCTTGAGATCACTGAGCGGTTGATCCTTGAGGTGATAGCCATCGACGCCGGCGCCTAACAACCCTTGCACATAAACATCATCGTCGTAGGCGCTGATGACGAGGATACGCATTTGGGGATAACGTTCATGAATCTGCCGCAGAGTGGAGAGTGGTCTAAACTCCGGCATACGCACATCGACGATCAGTAGCTCCGGCTCCTCGACCTCCAGGGCCGCGCACAGCGCAAGCCCATCCCCGACCTGGGCCACAATTTCCAGCCCAGGGAGCTCTCGCAGCGCATTAGAGATACCGGCCCGCACGAGGGCATGATCATCAGCTAAAAGTACACGTGTTTTGTTCATAGTGTTTTATGCCCGATTGCAATCAGAGTGACCAATGAGAAGTAACAGTAGACAGTAGACAGTAGACAGTAAACAGTAGACGGTAAACAGTAGACGGTAAACAGTAGACGGTAAACAGTAGACGGTAGACGGTAGAGGGTAGACAGGGTATAGAGAACGAGCTATTTATGCGCTGAAGGATAGGGGCTAGGAATCTCAATCTCCAATTCCAGTCCGCCAGCGGGGGGCGACTTCACCGCTAAGGTACCAGAGAGCAGTGAGACTCGCTCGCTAATGCCCACTAGCCCAAAATGTTTCTGCGCGGTCAATGCCGCCAGATTTACCGGCTCCGCCATCCCGTAACCATTATCAACTAAGCGTACCACCAAACTGGCCATGTCCGTGCGCTGGAGAGAGAGTAGCACCTGCGTGGCGCTGGCGTGCTTCTGGACGTTACGTAATCCCTCCTGGATGATACGGAAGACCGAAAGCTCAATCGGTTCGAGCAAACGCCCCAACTCTGGATCAATGTCCAGCTCCACCGCAATCCCACTCCGGGTAGCCCATTGTCCTACCAGCGAGCGAATGGCTGCCGAGAGACCATGATTATCAATTGTCGGCGGACGCAAGTCGCTGCAAACCTGGCGCAGGCTACCCACCACTTGCCGAATCCCCTGGCGAATTTGCGCCAGCTCCAGAGGCTGGGACTCAAGAGGAGCGTTCTCCGCCTCTTCCAATTGATAATTATAACTCAACAGATCCTGGATGATCTGATCGTGCAGCTCCCGAGCCAACGCTTTCCGCTCGGCTTCACGTTCACTGAGCAAACGGCGGCTGGCATCCTGCAACGCCAGATTCAAACTGTCCAGCGCCTCCAGTTGATTGTTCAGCCGCTCAATCAACTCTCGATTGAGCGAGTCCTTCTCTTCCAAGCTCTGGCGCAAGGCTAACTGATCCTGTCGCAATGCCTCGGCCTGTTGTTGGGCGCGATGATAGTTCTCAAATGCCCAGATCACGGGGGTGCTACGGGCTTGCTGCTTGGAGCCGACGATCAGCTCCACAATTTCACGGGGCGTAGCTTCAGCGGTACGTCGCAGGGCTAGCTGATGACCCTGGTCTAGGTCCAGAATACGATCAGTGACGGAAAGAGTGAGTTCCAAGTCATCACTGCTCAGGATAACGGAGACGTGCTGCGCTTTCAATTGCTCGATACGTCCCAGCAATTTCTCCTGACGCGCGAAACTCAGCGCCTCCAGGGCATCATCCAGTAACAATAAACGAGAGGGACGGCAGAGCGCCCGCGCCAATGCCACGACCTGTTTCTGTTCGGCGGAGAGGTTAACGACACGTTCCCTAAACAAATCGGGAGACATCTCAAAGGTAGTTAATAGCTCGCGCGTTATCAGGCATCCATTTGAACCATCTAGGGCCAGAAATCTCACGTCCCAGAAATACATTGTGCAACACATCCATATTATCGATCAACTGGGGATTCTGGCGCACCACCGCGATACCCAACCGTTGAGCCAGAGAAGCGCTTTTGAGCACCACGGGGTGGCCGTCCCAGATGATCTCCCCCGCTGAAGGCATATGCACGCCGCTGAGCAGTTGAAAGAGCGTGGATTTACCCGCGCCACGCTGTCCAACTACGCCCAGCACTTCGCCCGGCTCAAGAGCAAAAGTCACGTCCACCAGCGCCGGGACTGCGCCAAAATATTGGGAGAGACGGTTAACTCTTAAAAGTTTCAATTTATTGGTTTCCATATTGGACTAGTATAACTCGGCCTAGATAAACCCACCATTGTTTGGTGCTTCGCGGGGACTACAGTCCCCGCTTTTAGCGCCAGCCACTGACCAGGGGAAGATTTCCACCGTGCTAGACTAGGTTAGCACGGTATCTCACGCAATCAAGCGCGCTATAAAGCACTATGCAGGCGCCCAGTTTGAGGTCATCAACTGGAGACGCCTGCACGTTGCATATTCATTGAGATGAGAAACCAGGTTTCTGACGTTGCTACTTGCTACTGCTCCGCGTGGCAACATCGAAGACGACGGCGGCCACGAGCACCGCACCCCGGACAACGTACTGGTAAGCGATATCGATGCCCATCAAGTTCATGCCACTGGTCAGTGACATATAAACCAGCGCACCGATAAGCGACCCCATAACTTTGCCCACACCACCACCCGCCGATACACCCCCGATATACGCTGCCGCGATGGCGTCCAGCTCAAAGAGTGTGCCAGCCGTGGTGGTGGCAGATTGCAGGCGAGAGGCGAATAGAATACCCGACAAAGCAGAAAGCATCCCCATTGAACCAAAGACTATATAGGTGATGTTCTTCACATTGATGCCGCTCAACTCGGCCGCTTCCGGATTGCCGCCCACAGCGTAAACATGGCGGCCCAGCACGGTCTGCGTGGTGATAAAATGGTAAATTCCAACCACCAGCACCACCACCACCACGGTCCAGGAGAGACCATTGTATCCTGCGAGCACCCAGGTGATAAGAGCAGCTATCACTGAAACGAATACCAATTTAAGGATAAACATATTCTTGGGCAGAACTTCAAAATCATAGGCCTCTTTCTTCTTGCGGCTACTGATGGCATTGTTAATGAAGAGCGCTGTGGCCGCCAAACCGAGCAGCAGTGTCACCTTATGCACATCCGGGAGGATTTTAATACCGGGAATATCAGGAATATATCCGTTACCGATAGCGTTAAACACCGCATCTTTGATAATGATCGTCCCCGTGCCGGCCGTTACGAGGAGCAAGGCCCCACGATAAATCAGCCAGCCAGCCAACGAGGTCACAAAAGAGGGGATGCCCAACTGCGCCACCGGGAAAGCGGTGATCAATCCAGCCAGCGCCCCGAGCACCAACAACATGGGGATAACCACGTACACTGGTACATGCCAGAACGATAGCGCAATCGCCGCTATCGCGCCAAGAAAGCCGGAGAGAAAACCAACTGACAAGTCAATCTGTTGGATGACGATCACTAACGTCATACCAACTGCTAACACGGCAATATATCCCGTCTGATTCAGCAGGTTACTGATATTACGTGACGAAATAAAGATACCGTCCGTGGTGATGGTAAAGATCGTCATGATTGCGAATAGGGCAATATACATGCCATATTCGCGGATATTTTCCTTTAAGACCTTCTGCAAATCCTGAAAAAACATTCTGAGCCTCCTCTAGTAATCCGTCGCTAGACTTATGATCTTCTCCTGAGTTGCTGCCGCAGTTGGCATTTCACCGGCGATTTTACCGCCAGAAACGACGTATATTCGGTCACTCATGCCAAGTATCTCAGGTAACTCAGATGATATCATGATAATGCTCATCCCTTCCTGCACCAACCGGTTCATGATTGTATAAATCTCATATTTCGCACCCACATCAATACCGCGTGTTGGCTCATCTAAAATCAATACATCAGGCTTAACAAATAAGCACTTAGCCAAACTGACCTTCTGTTGGTTACCGCCGCTTAAGTTTCCTACTTTCTGTTCAATGCTAGGCGTTTTTATATCCAGAGATGCGCGGTATTCATTCGCCACTTTGATCTCGGCATTGTTATCAATCCTACCGCGATGAGCTATCTCCTGCAAATTAGCCAGGGTGATATTCTGCTTCACATCCTGGATAAGAATAAGGCCATTCCCTTTCCGATCCTCAGTCAAGTAAGCCACCCCTGCGCCCAGTGCGTCTTTGGGATGCCCAAAATTCATTTTTTACCTTGCACAAATATATCGCCGCTGACACGGTAGCCGGCCGCATTCCCGAAGACACTCAGAGCCAGCTCGGTACGTCCTGCTCCCATCAAGCCGGCCAGACCTATAATTTCACCCTTCTTCACATTGAAATTGATATCCTTAAGGAGCTCTCTCCCGAGCCGCGGATCGTAGGCATGCCAATCTTTGACCTCAAACGCGACCTCTGCGGAGCACTTATGCTCCCGGTCGGGATAGATATTATTAATTTCACGTCCTACCATGTACTTGATCAATGACGGCTCGGCCACTTCACCCTTATGCGCATCCAGCGTACAAATAGTCAGCCCATCACGCAAGACGGTGATTGTATCGGCGACTCCAATAACCTCTTTCAGCTTGTGGGATATCAAGATACAAGTCACGCCCTGATCTCGCTGTTCACGGAGCAGATTCAACAAATTTTCACTATCGGCTTCGTTCAAAGCCGCGGTCGGCTCATCTAAAATCAGCACTTTAACGTTGCGATGTAAGGCTTTGGCAATTTCCACCAACTGTTGTTTCCCTACTCCTAAATCCTTGATCTTAACAGAAGGGTTGACATCCAACCCTACGCGCGCAAGTGTCTCGGCGGTCTGTTTGATGGTTTCATTCCAATCAATCGTCAGACCGTTGGTAATCTCATGTCCCAGGAAGATATTCTCATAGACCGACATTTCAGGGATCAGCGCCAATTCCTGATAGATGATAGCAATACCAGCTCGTTCACTCTCGCTGATATGTCTGTATTCCTGTGTTTCTCCGCGCAGCAAAATATCGCCAGTATACGACCCATAAGAGTGTACACCGCTCAAGACCTTCATCAAAGTAGATTTGCCTGCGCCGTTCTCCCCCACCAGACCATGAATTTCACCCTCGTTGACAGTGAAGTTAACGTCATCTAAGGCTTTCACGCCGGGGAACTCTTTGGTAATGTTTCGCATCTCTAATATGGGAGCACTCATAGCGCCTCCGTCTCTATAAGGAATTATACAAAGTTAGCAGGAATAGTGTTGAAGTTAATCTACCACTATTCCTGCTTTCGCCTACCGGCTATTGCTTACTGCTAGTTTTCAAAGTCTGCGGCATCGTAGTAACCAGAATCGATCAAGACTGCCTGGACATTATCCGCATCCACCGAAACCACCGCGGACTGGATGGCCGGGACGTCAATCTCCCCGTTATCGTAGGAGCCTTTAGCGGTGGGAGCTGCGCCCTGGAGCAGAGCTACCGCCGCGTTGATGGCGTCCCTGACCAGGGTGCGGACGTCTTTGAAGACGGTCATGGATTGCTTCCCATCAATGATGTACTGGACCGACGCTTGCTCCGCATCCTGACCGGTCACTAAATAGCTCGTGACATCCTTGTCAGTGGCAAACGCATCCGCGATCGCGCGCGCCGTGCCGTCGTTCGGGGCCAAGA
>JAIOSN010000069.1 GCA_021107605.1 Anaerolineae bacterium
CGTTTGCAAAACATCCCGTCCCCGTTTGCAAAACATCCCGTCCCCGTTTGCAAAACATCCCGTCCCCGTTTGCAAAACATCCTGTCCTCGTTTACAAAACATAGCGAGAAGGCGAGAAGGCGATAAAGCGAGGGAACGGTGAGCAGTGACAAGGGATTAGGGGGGAGGAACAGTAGACAGTAAACAGTAGACAGGAACGAAGGACGGTGATTAGGCACTTAACAATCAAGTCCTGGTACAAAAAACAAGAATTTTACCACGGAGGACACAGAAAGCACAGAGATTTTCTTCTTTGTTTTTCTCAGCGTTCTCTGCGGTAAAGACCCCTTTTGGTTCTGGCTGGTCCAGGTTAGGGAGAGGGGATTAAGAATCAGGTGCTCCATCGCATTGCTGGCTCGGGGTGGACACGATGCCATTTGCTGATTTGCACATTTGCTGATTTGCACATTTGCCGACTTGCCATTTGCCCAGAGGCGGTGGCGCGAAATGAATTTCACGGCTATTTGTCCATTTTGGCATAAGAGATAAACTATGTCTATTGTCAGAGCATGTCGACACGCTGGGTAATTTAGGTATCAGTTAGCCATACTTCCGAGGTCACGTTATGTCCGAAGCCGACACCTGCCGCAAGCACATCACTCCGGCGCTACAAGCCGCCGGATGGGAAAAGCCACCGCACTACATCCGCGAACAAGAATACTTCACCGCTGGCCGATTATTGCCGGTGGGCGATGGCGAAATCGCCGTGCGCGGCAAGCGCAAATTTGCCGATTACATCCTCTACTACCAGCGCGACTTCAAACTAGCCGTCGTGGAGGCCAAAGAAGAGTCCTTGCCCGCCGAAAACGGGCTGCAGCAGGCCCTCGAATACACCCAGATCCTCGGCTTGCATTTTGCCTACGCCACCAACGGCAAGCGCATCATCGAACACGACTTCACCACCGGCGATGAGCGCGAGATTGACCGCTACCCCACCCCCGCCGAACTCTTTGCCCGCTGGCGGGCGGCAGAGAACCTCAATGAGGATGAACTGGCCGCGAAACTACTCCAACCTTACTGCCTCGTTCCCAACAAGCCCCCCCGCTACTATCAAGAGACCGCCATCAACCGCGCCGTGCAAGCCATTCTCCAGAGCGACCGGCGCATACTCCTGACCATGGCCACCGGTACCGGCAAGACCTTTGTCGCCTTCCAGATCGCCTGGAAGCTCTGGAATGCCGGCTGGAACGCCACCGGACGCTTCGGCAAGCCCAAAATTCTCTTTCTCTCTGACCGCAGCGTGTTGGTGAACGTGCCCAAAGATGGTATCTTCGCCCCTTTCGATGACGCCCGCCATAAAATTCAGGGCGAGGCTGTCAAGAGCCGGGAGATGTACTTCGCCCTCTACCAATCCCTCGCCGCCGACGAGCGCCGCCCAGGATTGTACAAGGAGTACGCGCCAGACTTCTTCGACCTCATTATTATAGATGAGTGCCACCGGGGCAGCGCTCGCGATGATAGCAACTGGCGCGAAATCCTCGAATACTTTGAACCGGCCTCTCAGTTAGGGATGACCGCCACCCCCCTCCGTGATGATAACCGCGATACTTACGCCTACTTTGGCGATCCCCTCTATACCTACAGCCTGGCCCAGGGCATCGAAGACGGCTTTCTTGCGCCCTATCGGGTTCACGATACGCGCACGAACGTGGACATCTACGGCTGGCGACCGCAGCATGGACAACTGGCCCGCGATGGCGAACCGATCCCCGACCAACTCTATACCACCAGGGATTACGAGGCGACTCTGGTGCTCAAGGAACGCAGCGAAACGATTGCCGAGTACTTGACCGACTACCTCAAAAGTACCAACCGCTTTGCCAAGACCATCGTCTTTTGCGTGGATCAGGAACACGCGGCCCGAGTGCGTCAAGCCCTCTACAACCTCAATACCGACCTAACCCAGCGCCACCCCGATTACATCGTGAGGATCACGTCCGCCGAGGGGGACGTGGGCGCCATGCACCTGGATCACTTCATGGATCCTGAAAACCCGATGCCCGTGATCACTACCACCTCCAAACTCCTCACCACCGGCGTGGATGTGCCCACCTGCAAAAACATCGTCCTGGCCCGCGTGATCAACTCGATGACCGAGTTCAAGCAGATCATCGGGCGCGGCACTCGCGTGGATACCGATCACGAAAAGTTCTTCTTCACCATCCTGGATTTCACCGGCAGCGCGATGGCCCGCTTTGCTGATCCTGAATTCGATGGCGAGCCGTTGCCGGATAACGGCAGCGGCCAGGGACGTAGCAGAAAAAGCGGCGACAGCGGTACCCCGCGCCTTAAGTATTACGTGGATGGCGTGCCCGTGGAGATCGTCGCCTCGATGGTTTACGAACTGGACCCCCACGGACGCCGCCTCAACGTGACCCGCTACGTGGATTATGCCGGCGACCAGGTCCGCACGCTCTACACCGACTATGACATGCTGCGCGCGGCCTGGGCCAAGCCAACCCTGCGCGCCGAGGTCATCGAGAAGCTGAAGAACCGGGGTATTGATCTCGATCAGTTACGCAAAGTAGCCCAGCAGCCCGACGCCGATCCCTTTGACTTGCTCTGCCATCTGGCATTCCAGACGCCGCTCCTGACCCGCCGCGAGCGCGCCACGCGCTTCCGGCAGCAGCAAGCCACTTTCCTGGCGCAATACCGGCTCGAAGCCCGCACCATCCTTGAAGAGCTACTGCAGAGCTATGCTGAACACGGTCTGGCACAGTTCAAACTACCCGACGCTCTTCAAATCGCTCCCATCTCTGACCACGGCAACTTGCTCGAAATCGCCGCCCACTTCGGCGGCCCTGAACTGCTCAAGCAAGCCCTGGATCAGTTACAAACACTGCTCTATGCGGCCTGACTTTCGACTTTCGACTTTTAACCTTCGACTTTAGACTTTAGACTCTAGAAAGGATACTATGCCCCGCACCCGTAACGACCAAGCGAAGACGACCGCCCGCCAGTTAGCTTCCGTCATCAAATCCGCGCGCGATATTATGCGCAAAGATAAGGGCCTCAGCAGCGACGTGGATCGCATGCCGATGCTCACCTGGATCATGTTTCTCAAATTCCTCGACGATATGGAGCAGAACCGCGAGGTCGCCGCCACGTTAAAGGACAAGCCCTACCGCTCCATCATCGAGCCGCCCTATCGCTGGCGCGATTGGGCTGCTGACGAAGGAGGCATCACCGGAGACGCGCTCCTCGACTTTGTCAACTACGACGAAGCCACCCGTCCCGACGGCGCCAAAGGGCCGGGCCTCTTCGCCTATCTGCGGAACCTGCAGGCCACGCCCGACGACCCGCGCCCTGACGTGGTCGCTACCATCTTCCGCGAGATCTTCAACCGGATGCGCAATGGCTACCTGCTCCGCGACGTGATCAACAAAGTCAACGGGATCAACTTCGCTGCCAGCGAGGAGATGCACACCCTGAGCCTGCTCTACGAGACTATGCTCAAGGAGATGCGCGACGCGGCGGGCGACGCGGGCGAGTTCTACACCCCGCGCCCGGTGGTCAAGTTGATGGTCGCCGCCACCGATCCCCGGCTGGGCGAGGTGGTGGAAGACCCCGCCTGCGGGACTGGGGGCTTTTTGGTAGAAACCTTCGAGTATCTGCGAAAGCAGGCTCAGACCGTGCAGGACCGCGAGACGTTGCAACGGCGCAGCATTCGCGGCGGCGAGGCCAAGGCGTTGCCCTATCTCCTGGGGCAGATGAACCTGCTGCTCCACGGGCTGGAAGCGCCCCAGATCACCTACGGCAACAGCCTGGCGACGCCCCTGCGCGATATCGGCCCGCGCCAGCGCGTGGACGTCATCCTCACCAACCCGCCCTTCGGCGGCGAGGAAGAAGCCGGCATCCAGGATAACTTCCCCAAGGACAAGCGCACCTCGGAGACAGCGTTGCTCTTCTTGCAGCTCATCATGCGCAAACTCCGCCGGACACCCAAACCGGGCCGGGCCGTCGTCGTCGTGCCCAACGGCACACTTTTTGCTGATGGCGTTGCCGCGCGCATTAAGGAGCAACTGCTCACCCAATTCAGCCTCCATACCATCGTGCGCCTACCCAACGGCGTCTTCGCGCCCTACACCAGCATCCCCACCAACTTACTCTTCTTCGAGATGGGCGGCCCTACCCCGGAGATTTGGTATTACGAACAGCCCTTGCCCACCGGTCGCAAGAATTACACCAAAACCAAACCCCTCCGCTTTAGCGAATTCGAGCCGTTGCTGGAATGGTGGGAGGCGCGGGAGGAAAATGAACACGCCTGGAAGGTCAATATCAAGGACGTGCTCAAGTACGATGATCAGGGGAAGCTGCTCTCCGCCAACTTAGACGTGAAAAACCCCAACGGCGGGGACGAGATCGAGCATCGCCCGCCGGCAGAGCTCGTGGCCGAAATTGTAGTAAAAGAACGTCAGATCCTTGCTCTGATGCAAAAAATTGAGGCGGAGTTAGGAGTAAGATTGCAATGGGGAGAATAGCCAATGCTTGTAATGATCATATTACTCGTTGGGTGATTCCTGCGGCAACGAGGCTCCTTATAGAATCTGCCTCCAAAGGCATTGCTACGCAACCTTTGGACAAAGTCGTACACATTGAAATGGGCCAATCTCCTAAAAGTGAAAGTTACAATACGATTCAAGACGGAATTCCTTTCATCGGTGGCCCTGCTGATTTAGGGATAAAATTTCCTGTTACAAAACGCTGGGCCAATGCACCAACAAAGCTCTGCCAAACTGGTGATTTAATAATCTGTGTAAGAGCAACTATCGGCGAGCCGAGATGGGCTGATGGGGTTTATTGCTTAGGTAGGGGTGTTGCGGGATTGCGTCCCGCGGATAAGAATTTGGATAGTGGTTTTCTGTTTCGCGTTATTCAAGCAAATGAACAAGATCTTCGGGAAAAAGGTACAGGAACAACTTTTAAAACTATCTCGAAAAAGCACATTGCAGCAATCCCAATACCTATGATTTCTTTAGAAGTTCAACGAGCAATTAGTAATTTCCTGGAATGGCTTGAATCTAGTAGTGGAAAAGGACAATTTGATTTTACAGAGGCTCCGCTTTTGCCCGCTTCTTTGACTGAACAGCGGCGCATCGTCGCCCGCATTGAGAGCCTCGCCGCCAAAGTCGAGGCCGCGCGGGAACTGCGGGAGGCGGCGGCAGTACAAACTAAGAAATTATTCTCTTCTGCTGCTGGTTCGATTTTTACTGCAAAATCCAACTGGAAGATCGCAAGAGTGGGTGATTTTTGCGCAAAACCCCAATACGGTTATACCGAGTCAGCAACAAGTCAACCCATTGGCCCGCGTTTTCTTAGGATTACCGACATACAAAACGGTCAAGTGAACTGGGATACTGTTCCGTTTTGTAACTGTCCCGCGCCTGAAAAATACCTTTTACGGGAAAATGACATTCTCTTCGCGCGTACAGGAGCAACAACAGGAAAGAGTTTTTTGATCAAACAATGTCCGGAAGCTGTGTTCGCTTCATACCTCATTCGTTTGCGTGTTAAGAAATGGGTAACGCCAGAGTATCTTTACTTGTATTTCCAATCGCCATCCTACTGGTCTCAAATCATTGAGCAAAAGAAAGGCACAGGCCAAGCGAACGTCAACGGCCGCAAGTTAGCAGACATCCAAGTACCGATTGCTCCCGAAGAAGAACAACGCCGCATCGTCGCGTACCTCGACGCCCTGCAAGCCAAAGTCGCCGCCGTGCAGCAGCAGCAAGCCACCACGCAGGCCCGCCTGGAGGCTCTCATGCCTGCCATCTTAGATCAAGCCTTCCGGGGGGAGTTGTAATGGCACGAAACCCCGCGACCCACGCAGAGATCATGGTGCGGTTGACGCGCTACGCTGGGCCGGCGGCAATTCAGGAGATTGAAGAGATTGTGCAAATGCTGCAAGAGCCATCCCATCACGCCGCCGTTGAATGCTTGGCTGCGCTAGATGCCACCATCGGCGGATTCGGCATCCACACACTGTTGGAGCGGGAACGACTAGGGCAGGAGTTGTATGCTATGCAAGATCGTCCCATCTATCGCCCGATTCAGTATGTTTGGATGGTCCTGGCGCAACCAAATTTCGAATGGCGAACCCGATATGCAACCGAAATAGCGTGTGCGCATATCGAAGGTTTGATTAAACGGCTTGCCGCTAGGCATAACCTCTTGGAGCATTTCCGTTCATCCCCATTGGGTAACTTGCTGCACCAACGTGGAGTCCAAAATGCTTTGTCACAACCCTTGTGGGAGGATTTGTGCTGGCTGAATAGGGCTGTTTACGTTCATGTCAAGCACAATTACTCTATACGAGAACTCACAGAGCCGGATGAAGTTGAAGAGGAACGCAAAGGACACTTGTTTTCAGTGGAAGAAGCAGTCGCCATCTACGTGATTGCGAGATATTTGGCAGTGGGAATTACCGAGGTAACTTAAAAAGGCGTTTAGTGAGTGGTTGTGAGCAAGAGCAGCCGAGGGAGCGAGTAAGCGAGGAGACAAGGGAACAGTGAGACGCTGGCTCAATACACGGGCAGAAAGTGCCCCTGCTACACGCCGACTCCGACTCCAGCCGGCTAGCCCCATTTATGGGGCGTAGTTCCATAGCCCGTGGTCTTCAGCCACGGGCGGCTCGTCTACAAAACATCCCGTCC
>JAIOSN010000059.1 GCA_021107605.1 Anaerolineae bacterium
CCGCAGACGCTGTGGGGCATCGGAAAGCATCAGAGCTTGTGCATCCGTGTTGATGACCACAAATTCTACGCCTCGCAACCCTTCAGCGATCATCCGGTTGACAGCATTGCTGCCCCCACCGCCCACGCCGACTACCCGAATCTGTGCAAAATTCTCGCCTACTCCACCCATCTTATTCCCCCTTTCTTGCTGATTTTTTGCCCTCATAAGTCCCTTCACCATAACCCCCTTACTCTCTGCTTTAGCCCGGCAAGAGAGCACGCAACCATGCGCCGATTCTATCCCACCAGGAGATGCGTGCGCCACGCCAGCCCTCCTGGGCCGCCCACCTAGGCGTCCAATTGACCAACCCAATTCCCACGGCAGAGCCGGGATTTTCTAACCGTTCCGTCAAACCCATTAGTTCTTGGGGCGCACCGATTTGCACCGGCAACCCAAAGAGGTCTCGTGCTAATTTCTGCATCCCTGGCAACTGTGCCGTCCCTCCACAGAGCACCAATCCAGCCGGCAACAGACCATCGTATCCCGAACGTTTGATCTCCTGCTGGACGCTCTCCAGAATCTCCTCCATCCGCGCTTGGATGATTTCCGCCAGTTTCCACCGGGGAACGACCACTGGCGTATTCTCCCCATAAGGGGAGATCGTAAATTGATCATCCTCCGCGACCTGTGTGGCCAGCGCATGCCCATACCGCACTTTGACGCGCTCCGCAGCCCCAGGCGGCAAACGCAAGCCGATAGCAGTATCGTTCGTAATATACCCACCGCCCAAAGCGAGAGAGCAAGTATGCCAGACCGTACCTTCAATGAAGATAGCGATATCGGTAGTCCCTTCCCCAATATCCACGAGCACCACGCCCATATCCTTCTCCATCTCCGAAACAACCGTGTTGCCAGCTGCCAAACTGGTGAGCACCAACTCACCGACCTCAATCCCCGCCCCGGTCACACATTTAGTCAAGTTTTGGATAGCGGTAGAAGAGCCCATGACCACATGCGCTTCCACTTCTAACCGGAAGCCATGCATGCCGAGCGGATCACGCACGCCCTCTTGACCATCAACCGTGTAAGTGCGCGGGATGATATGTAATAGTTCCTGATTCTGAGGTAACGCAATCGCCCCGGCGGCTTCCAGGGCGCGATCTACATCATCCGGCCTGATGCCCTCCTCCCGCCGCGTCACGCCCACCACGCCATGGCTGTTACGTGAAATGATATGCGTGCCGCTGACGCCCACAAAGGCCCGTTCAAGCTGATAGCCAGAGCTCTGCTCGGCCAAAGCCACCGCATCCGCAATAGCGGCGGTGGCCTCCGTCACATTGACGATAACGCCCTTGTGTACACCCCGTGAAGGCACTTCCCCCAAGCCGACAATGCGCGTTTTGCCCAGATCGTCAATTTCGGCCACCACTACCTGGATTTTAGCGCTGCCTACATCTATTCCTACTACTGATCGTTCCATTATTCGGCCCCCAGAAAGACAACTCTAACTATCGCCGCCCTCTCACCAATGACGACTAGCGGCATAGGTAACGGCATCGGGAAAACGCACATCAACCATCTTGGGCAGAATACCACGCCCACTCAAATTTACCAACAAGGATTGATACACCTGCCATCGCTGCTCCATCTGCGCCGCTCCCAACCCCAAGACCACCTGCCAGCCCTGGGGATTCTCCCAGATCACTCCCACCTGGGGATGATAGCGCAACTCCTCCGTAGGAAAGTCTAACGCCAGCAAAGCCGTCACACTCTCCGCGAGATTTGGGGGCAGCGTTCCCGCTGCAGGTAGCGGGCCCTGCAAACACGGTAGCTCTGGTCGCTCTTCCCACGCGGGGAAAAATACGCCCTCCGCGTCCACCCACTGCACGCGCCCCTCCGTCTTCCAAGCCAGTACCGGTTCCCGTTCCGCTAACGTGAAGAGACAGTACGCGGGGTAAGGACGACAAGCGAGCTCTACGTCCTCAACTGCCGGCAGAGCGCTCAACACCCTGGTGATCACCCTGGCGGAGTTGATCCATAACCCATGCGTATTCAACACATCACCGGCCAAGACCGCTTCCTTCGCCAGGGGCAGAGAGCTAGTGCCGGCGATCTGCACACGCGAACTATCCACGTACCAGCGCGGATCCAGCCAGAGCCAGAACGCAATGCCCGCCAAAAACAACACCACAATAAATAATTGCCAGGACACTCGCCAACTCCGTTGCCGCACCCGTTCCACCTGCGTGTGAGGTTGAGCGCTCAACAAAGATGCTGTACGATAATATTCTCTTTTCGCCATAGAACTCACTCCCTCAAATATCACCGCGAATGGACTAGCTGCGGCCGGTCTCCCGACTGAGCCACCGTAGCGTCGTTACGCTTTATAGCGCAGTAGCGGAGACATCTCCTTAAACATCAGCTCCTACCCGCCACCAGGTCGAAAAACTCGCTCCGAACGAGCATTTTCCGCGTGCCGATCCAGAGCTAGCTCAATCAACCGAGTGAGCAAGCTCGGATAGTCAATGCCTGTCGCCGCCCAAAGTTTGGAATACATGCTGATTTCCGTAAAGCCGGGGATGGTGTTGAGCTCGTTCAAGTAGAGCGCGCCGCTCTCCCCGTCCAGCAAAAAGTCCACCCGTGCCATCCCCGCCCCGTCAATCAACCGGTACGCTTTAACGGCCCATGCGCGGATTTGCGCGGTCAGCTCCTCACCCAACGGAGCAGGGATCAGCAACTCAGAGGCATCCTCCCCCATGTCCAAATACTTGGATTCGTAGCTATAAAACTCCCGGCTGGGGAGAATTTCCCCGGGCACAGAAGCCCGAGGCTCGCCGTTCCCCAACACGCTCACCTCGATCTCGCGCGCGGCAGGCACCGCCTCTTCGACCAAAATGCGACGGTCATAGCGTGCCGCCTCGTCTATCCCCCGACGCAATTCGGCTTGCTGGTGGCATTTGGTAATCCCCACACTGGAACCCAAATTAGCCGGTTTGGTGAAGAGCGGATAGGCCAGCTCCGCTTCAATCTCCGCTAACACCCCCGCCGGTTCCCGCTCCCAGCGGCGGCGGCTCAATCCCAGATAATCCGTGACCACCAGCTCGTTCGCCAGACAAACGTGTTTGAAGAGGATTTTATCCATCGCCACCGCAGAAGCCAAGACCCCGGCCCCCACGTAGGGCAGCGCGGCCAGCTCCAGCAAACCTTGCAGCGTACCATCCTCGCCAAAGGTGCCGTGTAATACCGGGAAAACCACGTCCACCTGTGAGAGCAACTCCAGCCGCGTCTCATGATCGCCCGGCAGCAATTGCCAGAGACCTTTGCGCGTAGGGTCAGCGAAAATAGCCACCGGCGCCATCGCCGTGAAATCCTCCGTGGCTAGCGCCGCCAACGAGTCCGGGCCGACAATCCAACCGCCGGCATGCGTGATTCCCACGGGGATCACCTCAAAACGCTGCGGATCCAGGGACTGCAACACGGAACGCGCCGATTCCAAGCTCACTTCGTGCTCGCCAGACCGTCCGCCAAATAAAACCGCCACCTTCAACCGTTTGCTCATACTCAACAACCCCCTTAAAAAATATCTCATCACAAAGACACGGAGAACACTAAGGAAAATTAAGCTTATGCTCTCTGTACCCCATAGCGTAATCTAGCCAAGTTATCTCTCCACCAAGACGCTAAGACACTAAGAAAAAAATAAGTTCTAAATCAATAATCCGGGACGGATTGAGCCGGTCTGTTTCTGTGCTGCCCTGAATTTCATTGATTTTCCGTTCTTTTTCGCGTTCATTAGCGTCCCTTCGCCGTTGATTTTGGTGACGCCACCTGATTCATTTACCCCAATCTCCGTGCTCTCCGTGCCTCCGGGGTGAAACACTTAGTTTTTCAACAGACGCAAATTATCTCGATCTCTAGATCAAGCCACAGCCCGAATTGGCGCTCCACTTCAGTCTGCGCCAAC
>JAIOSN010000213.1 GCA_021107605.1 Anaerolineae bacterium
GCTGGTTCAAACCCAAAGGGCATGGGTACGAGCAGCGCATTTTGGAAATTCGGCAGAAAATGAAAAAAATGCTCACCACGGAGGCACCGAGAGGTTAGCAATTAGCGGTTGGTCATTAGCGGTTGGTCATTAGCGGTTAGCCATTAGCTATGAGCGGTTAGCGAGTTGCCGAGAAAACTGGCCCTGGGGCTGCCCCCGAACGGGGGCTGGGAGCAGTGTCAGGGCGGCTTTTGCCCTTTTAACCTTAGACTTTTGACTTTCGACTTTCAACTTTTATACAGCAACGCGAGTAACCGCCGAGACCAGCACGCACCCGGTCGTATTAGAAGTAGGAGAAAGTTATACCCTGGAGTAAACTATGAGCGATCCAATCTGCGATCAGACTGCCTACCTACTGGCGAAGAATCCGCACATCTTTACCCCTCTGGATAGACTTTATCGTCTCCTCTCCAGTCAAGGGCTTATGTCACAGCTGGAAATGGAGGACTATTGGCTTTTGCTAGAGAGTGATGGCCGGTTTGAGGTGCTGGCCGGTTTAGGAGAGGCTCTCTCTGAAGATATACTTAATTCCAATGCCAGTTTGGGTTTAGAAGTGCTGAACCTGCTCACCGGGCCGTGGGTCTTATCACGCACTAGATTGTTTTCCACCACCGAAGCAAAGCACGAATTGCTCCTCTACCTGCATCAGATGAATGAGTTATTAGAAGCTACTTGGCAATTTATCCCGAATATGCCTGATCGTGAGTTTACCAAAGACAACTTACTCAATATACTAATGTGGAGCGATCTCTTAGAGCACCAGCTCCGGGAAACACTAACCGGCACGCAGAGAGCTGGGACAGCAGCAAGTTAACGCATAAAGGGGTACCGACGAATACACGCGCGAAGTACCGTACAATTTTAGTAAGCGTTCAAGCTAAAAACCTCCGAGGTTTACGAGATGGTCCCCCATTGGGAGGTTCCGATGATATACAGCGCGCTTTCCAGGTCAAATTACCGTCAAAACCTCGGAGGTCTGAATGCTTGCTAATTTTACTCTTACTGCTCCTGATAATGGGGAGTCACTGTTCTGCGTCATCAGACACACTTGAACGCCTCCGTGGGACGGGAGTGCTGCGAGTGGCAATGGATCCCTCGTTCCCGCCCTTTGAGTACATTGACGAGGCCAATACTATTCAAGGAGTAGACGCCGAGTTGGCCCACGAGATCGCCCACCGGCTGGATGTCGAAGCGCAACTTGTCACGACCAATTACGATGGCCTCTACGACGCGCTCACCGTAGGCCGCGCCGACGTGATCATCTCCGGCCTCTACCCCGATCCCGCCCGCACAGCGGATTTTACCTTCAGCAAACCCTACTTCAACGCGGGGCAGGTGTTGGTCACACTGGCCGCATCCGCAGAGCGGGAAGTGGCCGATTTAGCCGGGAAACCGCTCGCGGTGATCTTCGGCACGACCGGGCATATGGTCGCGCTGCACTGGGAAGAGACGCTGACCCCGCCACCCACCATCATCACCTACGAGCAACCCGCCGAGGCACTGGCCGCGTTGGCAGATGGCGCGGTGGCGGGGGCGGTGCTTGACAATGTGAGCGCGCAAATGGCTCTGGTGCGAGGGGGAAATTACCAGGTCACTGAATTGCCCACCAGTGTGGAACCCTACGTGATCGCAGCACGGCGGCAGGATGCGGCGCTCATCAAGGAAATTGATAACATTCTCTCGGAGTTGCAGGAAGAATGGCTATTGAAGGCATTATTAGAAAAGTGGTTGCAGTGACGGGAAATTAAGCCAGTTGATCTCTCTGAAAAAGAGATAATTCACCACAGAGAGACACCGAGGACACTGAGAAAAAAATTAAATTTTAGGGTAAAAATATTGGCTCTTTAGGATTTCGCATGGTCAAGCCACAAGTAACCGCGAATTAACGCCAATAAACGCGAAAAAGAGAGCCGTTAATAAAACTCGGTGTTCTCCGTGCCTCAGTGGTGAAAATCCTGAAAACTATTTACTAGGAGGCTACGCACTATGTCACAAGTTCATATCTCGCAACATCCGCTGGTCAAGCATAAGCTCTCCCTGCTGCGCCGCAAGGAGACGGATGCCAAGAAGTTCCGGGAGCTGGTCAAAGAGCTCGCCATTCTCTTGGCCTATGAAGCGACCGCCGACTTGACCGTTGAGGAGTACACCCTAGAAACTCCCATCGAGTCAATGGTGGGCGCACAACTCAAAGAGACCATCGGCTTGATTCCCATCCTCAGATCCGGTCTGGGGTTGGTTGACGGCGTCTGGGAGATGATGCCCTCGGCTGAGGTCTGGCATATTGGCCTCTACCGTGATGAGCAGAAGCTGCGCCCGGTGGAGTATTACAACAAACTCCCCATTATCCCCACCGTCAAGGTCTGCGTGGTACTGGATCCGATGTTAGCAACCGGCGGTTCGGCGATTGCCACCGTCAACATCATCAAGGAATGGGGCGCGCACCATATCAAATTCATGGGTTTGATCGCCGCGCCAGAGGGCGTGCAAGCTTTCACCGAGGCGCATCCCGACGTCCCGCTCTATCTAGCCGCGATAGATGACCATCTGGACGAAAATGGCTTCATCGTGCCTGGCTTAGGCGACGCTGGCGACCGGCAGTTCGGCACCGCGTGAGGATGAGAGATGCTAAAGTCAGCGTTTAACGCTTCTCCCGGCTAACCCTCTTCAGATGTTAGGAGGATACGGGTACCGCTACCTCTTCACGCTCCTCACCGGGTTTGGTCTGGCGCTCCTCTTCACCCGGCTGGGTTGGTGGCTGGGGCTGCGTTGGGACATCGTTGCGCGCCCCGGCGGACGCCGTCGACATCACAAGGTCGTCTCGCGGTTGGGCGGGATCGGCTTGGTGCTGGGATTCTATGGCGCGCTGGCTTACGCGCAGCTCGCGCCCATCCCCACCATCGATCCCCTGGAGTCACGGCGGTTCTGGGGCCTGGTCAGCGGCGGGCTGCTGATGTTCGCGCTTGGCTTAGCCGATGACCGCTATGATCTGCCGCCCTGGGCGCAATATCTCGGCTATCTGCTCACGGCCGGCGTGGCGATTGCCGCGCTCATCATCTTAGAACAGTTCAACAATCCCTTCACCAACACTTTGCTTAACCTCCCGGCGTGGCTCTACATTCCCCTCACCCTCTTCTGGTTCACGGGGATGACCGTCACCGTGAATTGGCTAGATGGGTTGGATGGGCTGGCGGCCGGCGTCACGGCCATCTTCGCGGTCGTGCTCACCCTGCACATGGTGCGGGTGGAGCAGTATAGCGTCGCGCCCCAAGCCATCGCGCTCTTAGGCGCAACGTTGGGCTTCTTGGTCTACAATGTCCCCCCGGCCAGAGTCCATCTGGGGAGCAATGGCGCACTCACCCTGGGCTATCTGCTGGCGGCGCTGGGACTCATCGCCGGCGCGCGCGTGGCGACGGTCTTGTTGGTTCTATGGATACCTATCATGGATGTGGCCTGGACTATCATTGACCGGCTGCGACACGGCGTGCCGCCCTTTCTCGGCGACCGCCGCCATCTGCACTTCCGGCTGCGGGACGCGGGACTCTCCACCCGCACCATCGTCACGCTTTACTGGGGATGTAGCGCACTCTTCGGCACCCTGGCCCTCCTGATCTCCTCCCGGCTCTATAAATTGCTGGCGCTAGGTGGGTTGGGAGTGTTAGTGCTGGCGGTGCTCTGCTATCTGAGTAAGAAGGAATAAGTTACAGGTTGCAAGTCAAAAGTCGAAAGTCGAAAGTTGAAAGTTACCCATGGGGTTACTAAAAAAACAAAAATTTCACCACTGAGACACGGAGACTTGAAACTTAACCCGCAGAAAAATTATCTCTTTCTCAGTATTCTCTGTGGCGAGCTATCCTTTTTTCTTAGCGCCTTAGCGTCTTTGCGGGAAGACAACTCATTTCAGAGGAGCCACAGTTAAATAGTTTTCTCCAAACATCTTTTCTCAGTGTTCTCGGTGTCTCTCTGTGGCGAGCTATCTTTTTTTCTTAGCGCCTTAGCGTCTTTGCGGTGAAATAACTCATTTCAGAGGA
>JAIOSN010000345.1 GCA_021107605.1 Anaerolineae bacterium
GAACCAGGTCTGGCGGCCAGAGGTGTGGATCGAGAAAGATGCACTGATGGGGGTGATCACCAAGGTCTGCCAGCGGTACGATGTCCCTTACTTCTCCTGCCGTGGCTATACATCCCAATCCGCCATGTGGCAAGCGGGTCACGGGCGCCTACGCAGGAACGCCGTGAACGGGCAGAAAACGCTAATCATCCACCTGGCAGACCATGACCCATCGGGGCTTGACATGACCAGGGATATCGGCGACCGGCTGACAATGTTTGCGGGCTGGGAAATCCACGACATTAAAAGGATTGCGCTCAACATGAACCAGATCGAGGAGTTCACTCCGCCCCCCAACCCCACCAAGCTCAGTGATAGTCGAGCGAAGGCATACATCGCAGTATACGGGGATGATAGCTGGGAGTTGGACGCACTGGAACCGAAGGTCATCGAATCTCTCATCGAGCACACGCTGAAACAAGTAATTGATGACACAGAATGGGAGAGGGTAGATTGCCGAATTCTGGCGCATAAAGAGTCCCTGACTGCCATCGCTGACAACTACGAGAAAATCAGAAGTCTTATTTAGGAGGTTTGACCACTATGCAACCACGATCCGTCTTCAACAATGTCTATCGCTATCTGCTCCGCCAACGCCGCAACCGCACCGGGCGACGAGGTCAGACCGGCGCAGTTTTGCCAAAGAGGGGCGAGATCACGCCGGCATCGGACCGAACCCCGTCCCCAAAAGTCCCCACGGTACTTTTGCCTGGCTCACCGCAGGCCGGTGCGGGCACCAGTGAGACACAGTCCCCAATCAGGAGGGTCCAATGATCACGTTAGTTGAATTCCGCGACCGCGTTGCGTGGTTCCACGAGGGCGTCGAGGCAGCCTACCGTCACCTGGTAGCCGTCGAGCAAACCATCGCCCAGGTCGGAGAGATGTATCCGGCGATCCCCGCTGAAAGCTGGCAAGACAGAAACGGCAAAGGAAAATATCTCTACATGTTATTCCTCTCTAATCAGCACGGCGGCTACTCCGGGCCGGACGGGAAGCGGAAAATCTACATCGGCAACAAGCTGGACCGCATTGAAGCAGCTCGACAACTGGCGGAAAACCGCCGCCGCTACGAAGAGTTACAGCGGGCGCGACGCGAACTGGTAGCCTGGATTGACAGACGATGCCGCGCACTACGCGAGCAAATGGCGTCGTATCCGTATCCCAGCGCGTTTTAATTTTGGGGACGGGCGCGCCAACATCGAAGCGGCGCGCCGTCCCCAATTTGGGGCAGAACCTGCCGTCAGCCTCTCGATGAGGCGTCCCCAAACAGGAGGGGTAATGAGTAACTGGGGTTGGGTGAAACCATGTTTATTCGTCCTGGGGTGGTGTGTGAATCCTGGTAGTTGCCCAGTCACACTGAAACACTACCCTCACTATGGTAAAAAGAACTACGAGCACAATGCGCTACGGTGCTGCTATCTGCGCAAGCAGCATCCGCAATCGGGCGACATAATCCCTGAGCAATTAAGGTTAGATTTAATTCCAGGCGTCCCTAAACAATCGAAGGGGGGGGATCTGTGAATAAAACGACTGTTCAACCACCAGCCAATATAGAAGCGGAGACCGCGATACTCGGATCATTTCTGATTGACCCAGAATTTGCAGGAGCGCAAGTGAACAGTCACTTGCAACCGCGCCACTTTTACCTACACAAACACGGCAAAATCTATCAGGCTATACAATCTCTCCACCGGCGGGGGGAGAGCATAGACATAGTAACTCTCTCTGCTGAGCTACAGGCGCGAGGAACGCTCACCCAGGTCGGAGGGGCAGTTTTCCTATCACAGCTCGCCACCACAGTCCCTTCAGCCTACAATATCCACCATTACGCGGATATTGTCCACGGCCTATGGCGGCGGCGGGAAGCTCTCAAGTTGCTCTCTGCTATATCTCGGATCGCCTACAATGAGAAAGAGGATCTCTCCGCTGCGGCTGACATTGAAGAACAGTTGAGCGAGATATTACGAACCCCAATCCAAAACACCACTTACCCCGACTTTGGTAGTGTCTCCAAAACGCTGCAACCGATCCAATGGCTCTGGCCCCAATGGGTGCCACGCGGGATGATCACGTTGTTGGGAGCAGTCCCCGGCGCGGGCAAGTCCCTGGTGGCGCTGGATTTGGCAAAGCGCATTATCCACAACGAGCCATGGCCTAATGGCGCGCCGTCTGGCGGGCGTAGCGAGCGAGTAATCTACGTAGACGCGGAATTGGTTCCCCAACTACTCCACGCGCGAGCCTCTAGCTGGGGGATGGACGAATCCAAACTCTACCTGATGCTGCCTAAACCAAATGACATGATCGACTTTGGCCGGGAGGAATATCGCGCTCAGCTTAGGTCAATGGTCGAAACCATCAAACCCACACTGGTGGTCATTGATTCCTTGAGCAGCATCACCACTAGAGGGGAGAATAATATCGAGGATATTCGCAGCATCCTCGGCTTCCTCAACGAACTCGCGTCTAATTTCCAAGTTGGACTGATATTGATCCATCATCTGCGCAAACGTGGAGGCGCGCAGATGATGGACAAGTCTCGCAATGTAAGTATTGATGATTTTCGAGGCAGTGGACACATCATTGCTATGGCACGCTCTGTAATTGCGCTCTCCACGGTACATGTCACGGCTAATGGGTATGATCGTAACGGACCCAGGAAAATCGAGATAGTGAAAACGAACTTAGGGGCGTACCCAGACCCGCTGGGATGCGAATTCAAACCCCTACATCCTCGCGGCGTTTTCTTGGAATGGTCGGAAAATGCTCCGCAACCATATAAGGAACCAACGAAAGCGGAGTTGTGCAAGGATTGGCTACGGGAGGTTTTAATTAAGCCGCAGAGTCCTGCGGATTTAGTCAAAATGGGACAAGACGAGGAGGGATGGAGCAGATCTACCATCTATCGCGCCCGAAGGGAGCTAGGATCGCTAATAAAAAGCACCCTAGGGCATCAAGACCCAAATAATAAATGGGTTTTAGCCTCAGTCAAATTTCTTTAACTGTGTCACTGTGTCAACTGTTTACTATATTATGATACCCCCCCCCTTAAAGACCGTGAGACAGTGAAACAGTGATACAGCTGACACAGTGACACAGTAGTCGTTAAAACACTTATACAAGGAGCGATATCCAATGGATCCATATACTGATCGCGGAGAGCCGATACTTAAGCTAAATCTGCCAGAAGATTGGCGGGAGTGGAAAAGATTCCTGGACCGAGATATGGGCTTGACCGGTCTACGGGTAGTACGGCGTGGCTGGGATAATTTCGAGCGATGGTACGTGATTGAGACGGTAGATCGCCACGCACATGTCTTCCGTGTGCGCGTATTACGGTCAGCGTCTCCGGAAGAGGTGGTCGCTGCTGCTTGGCAGCGGCGGGGTTGGTTAGGTTGGTCACAGGAGGTGGTCACATGTTAGACGTGTTAGTAGTGATGAATGCAATATCGCCTATATTTGTGGCGTTTGTTATTATGTCGCTCATCTATGTCTTCATCAGGTTCTTACAAACTAATAATGAAAACGCAGATGCGCAGGTGGCTATGTTTGGATTATCCCTAGTGGTATTGACGTGTTGGATTGGGTTTCTCTTCTTCAACAACTATTTCTTTCGCTCGGAGAGTACAATCTCTAATGCGCAGGTAGTTCGGGTTTGGGCTGAAGGACGCTGGCAAAGCGATTATTACACATCCCTGGACATTGATGGCGAGATAAAAACCTACGAGGTCAGAGTGCGTGATGACTGGGGTTCTCTGAGTGCCGGAGAGCAAGTTACAGTCACAGTAGTTAATGATAGCGAGATTGTGGAGGTGCAGCGATGACTGAAAGACCGGATGAGAGAACACTAATCCAATTCCATCTCTGGAAAGCAGGAGAATAATGCACAGAGCAGTGATTTACGCCCGCGTCAGCGGCGATGACCGATCCAAAGAGGGTCGCAATCTGGAATCTCAACTACGGCTATGCCGGGAGCACGCCTTGCGGATAGGGCACCGCGTGGTTGCAGAGATGGCGGAAGATGATCGCGGTGCGTCAGGAGCAGACCGTGACCTCCCGCAGCTCAAGCGTCTTCTGGAAATGGCGCGAGCAGGTGAAGTGGACGTGGTCATTGTCCGCGAGATGGATCGGTTGGCGCGGAGCCTGGTCAAGCAGCTGCTCATTGAGGAGCAGCTGCAATCTCTGGATATAGCCATTGAAATGCCATATGAATTTGTAAACCAGGTATCCAGTCGTTATATTGAACTGTACGAAAAAATTACCGGCGATAAATTCCAAAAAGCAGAAGCAAGTGAAGTAATGAATCGGATTGAGAAAAACGTTATAGCTAAACTTAACGAATTATTATAATTAATTAGCAAAAGTTATTCCATTTTTGTATGATAACCTTTTGTAATAATACCTTCCCAATATGGCTTTTCGTCAGGACCAACTATCATACTGATAAAGACAAATCGTTTATTGATTGGGCTTGATAATAGGTTTCTAAAATCTGTGATTGTAAATGTCATTTGTGGTTGATTTTCTTCGGCTGGATATATATACTTCCAAACTGACATTTCAACAATGGGTTCTGTAAAAATTTTATCATAATCAGTTACCCCATTTTTACTATCAATAGTTCTTCTGTCTTGAGCATTTAATAACACTATCGATAGAATTAAATTAATTAAAATAATTAGTTTAAAATTTTTCATTTTCTTTCTTTTTTTAATTTTTGCTAACTTGTTTACGTAAATATTTTTGTAAAATATACAAGTGGTTTAATTTTTTTTATAATTTCAAATAAGCTTTTAGTTCTTCTACATATTTCTCAAATGCTTCAATTCCTTTTTTAGTTATGTTGCAGGTAGTTTGTGGTATTTTGCCTTTAAATCCTTT
>JAIOSN010000208.1 GCA_021107605.1 Anaerolineae bacterium
CTCCACCGGGGTCGCCGGGAGAGACGATATCCATAGCGTAGTTGTGCGTCCAGCCAAAGCCCAGCGGGGCGGTATAGAGGCCGTTAGCCTGAACATTGTAACTGTGCTCAAAGTGTAAGCGGGGCCCCAGCACGGGGAGGGAGAAATCCGATTTAGTGTAGTAATAATTGCCCGTGCGCGTGTTGATGGGGCCGCCTTCCCAATTCTGGCTGGCAGTGGAGCACCCGAAGGGGCACTCGCAAGGCGCCCAGGTTTGATCGTCGGGCAAGCCTAAGAGGGGAATGATCTCCGGTCCAAATCCTGGCCCACTCCACCACACTTCCAGGGAGGCAATATAGGGTGGGCGTTGCTCAAAGTTCACACTAAAGGGATGGAAACCGGCGGTCAGTGTAAGCGTGGCCGTAGGCCCTTGAGTGTTCGGAGCGGGCCAGTTCCAACCAGCGTCAGCCAATAAGTTGTCGTCCAAGTATAACTGGGCGCCATCATCGCAGTTGGCTAACTCGAAAGAGTAAGTTCCGGTTACCGGCGCCCGCAACACCCCGTCCCAATGCACACTATAGTAATCACCGGTACTCAAGCCAGCATACAACTTGCATCCCGGCCAGGGGGAGGCTTCCCCAGAACAATCCAGGTGGAAGTTAAGTGGCTCCCCGTAGGACTCGGTACCGACCACCGGGGGGTTCAAGTGAACATGATCGTAATAGTAGGCGGTCAAGCCAATAAGTCCTCGGGGAGTCTCTCCCCTAGAGTCAGAGCCCCTCATAGCAGTATCCAGAAGCGTGGTATTATCGGGTACCAGTGGGAACCTGTTGGCGGGTCCATCCGCCGCTGACGTGGGAGTCGCCGTAGGACAGGGCCAAGCCGTAGCCGTAGGTGCAGCAGCCGGTTGGGAGCTCTTTCCGCTGGCGGGAAGCTCCTCAACACCCAGGGCCGTCGCGACCGTGTGCCGGGCCACTGTCAAGGGTAATAACCATAATAGAGTCAAAAAGATCAAACTAGCCAGGATACGTACCAGGGACCATTAGCGGGCAGAGCGGGGAGCCACAAACAGGGGTAATTCTCCTTTAGAATATAAGTTTATCTGGTTTTGCGGATATTTTAAATTGACGCACTACTATAACACAAATCCCTCGAGAGGGCAAAGTTTGCGGCAATAAGACCTTCACCTGCCGAGACCTCTGAGGTCTGAAATCTGGATCTACTGAGTCTTGAAGTTATAGGCGCTTAACAAGCAAGTCCTGGCCCAAAAAACAAGAATTTTACCACGGAGGACACAGAGAGCGCAGAGATTTTCTGCTTTGTTTTTCTCGGCGTTCTCAGCGTTCTCTGCGGTAAAGCCCCCTTTTGGTTCTGGCTTGTCCCGGTTAGGAGTAACGGACTTTGAATCCGTGTACTGTAGGTTCGACTCCTACCGTCCCAGTCTCAGTGAAAGCGACCCACCTGGCGAGTCGCTTTTTTTGCATTCAGCAGCGCATTCGTGAACCCAATTCAAGGTTTCACAGTATGTAATGCGGAGGCTAGCTTGACTATGATGAGAGCAGCGGAAATTGATGATGTGGTGTTACGCACTCGCCGTAGGCGAGCTGCCGTAAAGCGAATCCTCTTGATCTTGTTGGGCGCGAGCTTATTTTGCTGTTTCATCTCCAGCTTGCTGGGAGTGCCCCAGAGTTTCTTGGGCCAATGGTGGATGAAACCGCCCCGCTATCCTGAAGCCGAGTTGGTGGATTATCGAGAAGGTGAGGTTTGCCAGCTAGGTTCGCCGGGTGTTTATTGTTACGAGTGGTATTACCAGACCACTGATTCTCTGGGGGAAGTGCGGGCTTATTACGAAAACGTGAAGTGGCCGCTCCATGCCCCCATCACCTTTGAGTGGCGCCGGGGCCGGCGATTCAAGGAGAACTGGGTGGCGGAACAAATCCTTCCCCTGATTGGGAATGTTTCTGCATATCAGATTATCGTGTTGCCCTCTTTTGAGGTTGAAGATCAGACCCTAATCTACATCTTGGAACGGGGAGCCTGGACGTTAGCGGGAAAATAACGGTAGCTAAGAGTTCAGATATACGCATGATTTTCACCGCAGAGCACGCTAGAGAACGCCGAGTTTTCATTGCTGCTATTTTCCATCCTGCTTTCCGTGGTAAATAAAAAAAGCCGCCTGAACTGTTACTAATCTTTTTTTTTAGCGTCTTTGCGCCTTTGTGGAGAACCAGCTTCTTTACCTGAATAATTTGACAATGTCACATTCGAGAGCACTAGACCTCCGAGGTCTTTGGGGAACAGTCCTCTATGACAAAAAACTCTGGAGAACTGCGGTTTGACAGATTGAGAGCACGTTTGTAGACCGCAGAGGTCTAATGTGACATTGCTTGTTGATTTTTTTTCGCGTTTATTGGCGTCCATTCGCGGTTAATTTTGACTTGACCAGGCGAAATCCTAAAGAGCCAAACATTGTTGCTGTGGCATGGTGATATTCCTCACTATCAAATGGTAACTGAGTGAAGTTGACAAGGTGCTTATATCTGGCTATAATAGCCGCTGGTAGAACTTATATAAGGAGGTTTGTATAGTGACCAACCTACTTGAGGTTAGGGGGCTGAAAACCCAATTTTTCACCCAAAATGGTATTGTGCGCGCCGTGAATGGCATCTCCTACACTTTGAAAGAAGGAGAATGTCTGGGCATCGTTGGTGAGAGTGGCAGCGGTAAAAGTGTCAACGTGCTCTCCTTGATGCGGCTGATACCCACTCCACCGGGGAAGATCGTGGGAGGTGAAGTGCTCTTCAAGGGAGAGGATCTAATGCTGCTGCCTATGGATGAGATGCGACGCATCCGTGGTGCTGAAATCGCGATGATCTTCCAAGAACCGATGACTTCTCTCAACCCGGTGCTCACCATAGGTTTTCAGGTTGAGGAAGCCTTGAAATTGCATAAGGGCATGGATAGTAAAGCGGCCCGCGAACGGACGGCGGAATTGTTGACTCTGGTGGGTATTCCGAATGCCATCGAGCGGCTGGATGATTACCCGCATCAATTCTCTGGAGGAATGCGCCAGCGGGTGATGATTGCGATGGGTCTCTCTTGCGATCCCGCCTTGCTAATTGCTGATGAGCCGACGACGGCCCTGGATGTAACTATCCAGGCCCAGATTGTGGACTTGGTGAAAGAATTGCGCAAGAAGCTAGGCATGGCCGTGATTTGGATCACGCATGACTTGGGCGTGATTGCGGGATTGGCAGAGCGGGTAATTGTGATGTATGGTGGTTACATCATGGAAGAGGCTCTGGTGAAGGAGCTCTATGCCCGCCCCCGGCACCCCTACACCATTGGCCTCTTAGGCTCGTTGCCGCGTCTGGATGCTGGAGAGGGCGCCAAATTGACCTCGGTGCGTGGTCAGCCGCCCAACTTGGTCAATTTACCGGACGGGTGTCCCTTCGCTCCGCGTTGTGATTTTGTGGGGGAGCGTTGTACGCAAAAAATGCCGCCACTAGAAGAAATTGGGCCTGGGCATAGGGTAGCTTGTTGGGAAAAAGAGAAGACAGAAGGGATGAAGCCTCATGCGAGATGAAAATGTTTTAGTCCAGGTAAAGAATCTCAAGAAATACTTCCCGATTACGCGAGGGATGATTTTTTCGAAACATGTTGGTGATACTAAAGCGGTAGACGGAGTGAGTTTTGATATCTACCGTGGCGAGACATTGGGTTTGGTGGGAGAGAGTGGTTGTGGCAAGACCACCACCGGGCGCACATTGCTCCAGCTCTACGAACCCACCAGTGGAAGTGTCTTTTATGACGGTCAGGATTTGGCGAGTATGAGTAATCGTGAGCTGCGCCGGATGCGACGCAAACTCCAGATCATTTTCCAGGACCCCTACGCCTCGCTCAATCCGCGTCTGACGGTAGGTGCCATTGTGGGTGAGCCGCTGGAAATCCACCATATCGCGAGTGGCAAAGCCTTGCGCGAGCGGGTCTCTGAATTGCTCTACCTGGTAGGTTTGCGGCCCGATTTTATCAACCGTTACCCTCACGAATTCTCCGGTGGACAGCGGCAGCGGATTGGTATCGCTCGTGCTCTGGCGTTGGATCCTGAATTCATTGTTTGCGACGAACCTATCTCTGCGCTGGATGTTTCCATCCAGGCGCAGGTGGTGAACCTCTTGGAGGAGTTGCAGGAAAAACTGGGATTGACATACCTCTTTATTGCCCACGACTTGAGCATGGTTCAGCACATCAGTGACCGTGTGGCGGTGATGTACTTGGGCAAAATAGTGGAGCTGGCCGGTCGTAATGCTCTGTACAAGGAGCCGCAACATCCTTATACGCAAGCGCTGCTCTCCGCGGTACCTATTCCAGACCCGGTAATTGAGGAGCAGCGGCAGCGGATCGTATTGGAAGGGGATGTCCCCAGTCCCTCTAATCCACCCTCGGGCTGTAACTTCCACCCGCGTTGCCGGCATAGCATGGCTATTTGTGCCGAAAAAGAACCAGAGCTGGTTGAAGTTGTTCCCGGTCATTATTGTGCTTGCCATCTGGTTAGCCAGGCGCAAAGTTGATGTTAGACATTGGACGTTAGACGTTAGACATAAAGGAGGTGATGCCAAAAATAGAGTGGCTTAGTTGGGGTTAGTTGGGTAGCGGAGAAGTTAGCCGTGGCGACGCGAGATTAACAGCTAGAGTAAAAAATCTGTGAAATCCGCGTTATCTGTGACTAGGAATGAGCCTTAAGACCAATGTAAAATTCCAAAGAGCCATAACAGAGAAAACGTAAGATGAGAAGAGTAAGTTTCAAACTAGTTCAACACTGTAAAGTAAATTTTTTAGGAGGAGGATTAGAAATGTATAGCAAGAAATGGACAATTGTACTGGGTGCCTTACTGGCTGTCAGCATGTTGCTCTCGGCCTGCGCGACCCCGACCCCCGAAGAGATTATCATCGAGGTCACCAAGATCGTCGAGGGCGAGACCGTGGTGGAGCAAGTAGTAGTTACCGCTACCCCCGAGCCTGCGGCCGCCGAGATGCGTGATAACGTATTGCACGTTAGCTTTGGCCCCGGCGATGTTCCCACGTTGGATCCCTCCCTGGGTACTGACACCAGCTCCATCCAGGTAGTTGAAGAGCTGACCATTGGTTTGGTCCGTCTGCATGAGGAAACCTTAGCCGTGGATCCTGGTATGGCCGTGAGTTGGGATCTTTCCGATGACGGTCAGACCTACACCTTCCATCTGCTGGAGGGCATCCCCTGGGTGCGCTGGAACGGCAATTCAGTGGAAGAGGTCTTGGATGCGGATGGCAACGTTCGCTACGTGACCGCGCATGACTTCGAGTACGGCACCAAGCGCACCGTTGACCCCGACACCGGCTCCAGCTACGCTTATGTATTGGGCATGGCTCTGGCGGGAGTAGAAGAGTACCTCTACGCCGAAAACTGGAATGACCTGACCGACGAAGAGAAAGCCGCACTCCGTGATGGCGTTGGGATTAAGGCGTTGGATGACTACACGCTGGAGATGACCTTCCTGACCAAAGCTGCCTACAACCTCAATATCGCTGGCATGTGGGTCGCTCGTGCTGAACCCCAGTGGCTCATTGAAGAGAAAGGCGACCGCTGGAGTGAGCCTGGTTTCAGCCAGAGCTATGGTCCTTACGCGCTTAAAGAATGGGTGCATGACTCCGTTATGACCATTGTGGTTAACCCCTTCTGGCCCGGCATTGAAAGTGTTCCTCAACCCATCATCGAAGAAATTCAGTTCTCCATGTTGGACCAGTCCGCGGCTTTCGCCGAGTATGAGGCCGGGAACTTGGAAGTTGCGGCTGTGCCTTCCGCTGATATTGACCGCGTTAAAGCGGACCCGATGCTTTCTGAAGAGCTGATCATTGCTCCTGATGGCTGTGCTTACTACTACGGCTTCAACACGGAGAAAGCCCCAGTGGATAATGTCCACATGCGCCGCGCGCTCTCCTACGCTGTTGATCGCACCGACCTGGTGGAGAATGTAACCAAAGGTGGTCAGCAGCCGGCGCAATGGTTCTGCCGCCCTGGCATGGCAGGATGTCCCTACATCGACCCCCACCCCGGCTTCGGTATCACATCCAACGCTGATGAGGCGAAGGCAGAGCTGGCCCTCCACGTCGCAGCGGTGGGTTACACCGACGACAGCGAAATCTCTGAGGTGCAGCTGATGCACAACACCTCCGAAGGGCACAAGAAGATCGCTGAGGCTATCGCTGAGATGTGGCACGAGACTCTGGGCATTCAGCCCACCGTCACCAACCAGGAATGGAAAGTTTACCTAAAGACCATCCGCAGCGAAGATGTTCCCACCGTCTGGCGCCTGGGCTGGTGCTTGGACTACCCCGATGCTAACAACTTCACCCGTGAGGTTTTCTCTAAGGGTGGCTCCGGCAACCCCGAAGTCGGTGGTTTGAACTGGCTTAACGAGGACTTCGAGCAGATCGTGTTAGACGCCGCTGTCGAGTCTGATCCCGTCAAGCGCGTTGAGATGTACGCTGAGGCTGAGAATATCCTCGTTTACGAAGATGCCGCCGTTCTACCCATTTACTGGTACACCATGGTCAACGTTACCAAGCCTTACGTCAACCGCACTTACTCCAACCACGGCCATGACTATTACGAGAAATGGAGCCTGGAACTGGAGAAGTAAGCTGAGTTAGCGAAACAGTAACATTGCACCAAATTTTGGGGCAGGGTCTTTTTCGAGAGGCTCTGCCCCCCACAAAGGAGAGTGACAATGGGGCGTTATATAGTTCAGCGTTTCTTGTGGATGTTCATTGTGTTGTTTGTGATATCGATGATTACATTCGCAATGATGCACGCCGTGCCCGGAGGGCCTTTTACTCAAGAGAAAGCGCTGCCCCCGGAAATTATTGCTAATCTAGAAAAAAGGTACCATCTGAATGAGCCTTACTGGAAACAGTATTTACTCTATATTGATAATGTGATGGTTCCTCATATCAGCAAAGATGCAGCACCTGAAATGGTGGATGAGGCATTGGTTGAGATAAGCTTGCCGGGAGGAAATTATCTGCGTTGGATCAATTTTGGGCCATCCTATTCATCCCGGAGTCGTACGGTAAATGATATCTTCCGAGAGCAGTTACCGGTTTCCATTCAGCTAGGCGTAATTTCTATGGTTGTTGCTATCACTATCGGATTGCCCTTGGGGGTGATTTCCGCACTGAAACAGAACACGATCTGGGATTTTTTGGGGATGAGTGTGGCTATTTTCGGTGTTTCGATGCCGGTAGTGGCTATGGGGCCGATATTGATCTGGATCTTTGGCGTGGCGTTGAAGTGGTTGCCACCCACCGGGTGGGGAGCTAAACCGCCCTTTACGTTGTTCTTTATCCCTAACACCCTCGGGTCTTGGGATTTCTGGAAGCATACTCTGATGCCGGCCTTCGCGGTTGGTACCGGGTATTCCGCTATTATCGCCCGTCTGACTCGCGCCAGTCTGTTGCAAGTTATCCACGAGGATTATATTCGGACTGCACGGGCTAAGGGCTTGTCTGAGCGGATTGTTACCACTCGCCACGCACTAAGGAATGCCCTTATTCCGGTAGTCACTATCTTGGGGCCGATGTTTGCGGGCGTATTGACAGGTCTATTCGTGGTGGAACAGGTCTTCGGTATTCCAGGCATGGGGAAATACTTTATTACCAGTATCACTAACCGAGACTATCCGGTTATCATGGGTGCCATTCTGATGTATGCGTTCTTCCTGGTGATTTCTAATGTCTTTGTGGATATCACCTATGCGTGGTTAGATCCTCGCATCCGGTACGACTGAGCTGGTAGCCAACTTTCTTGGAGTAGCGTGAGGAGATTAAATTATGACAAATTCTGAGATGATGATACCTGAGGCTAGTGATCAAGATAAAGAGCGTGGCTTATGGATGGATGCTCTCTATCGTCTGGCGCAAAACAAAGCATCTCTGATTGGTGGAGGGATGGTCATTTTGTTGATTTTGATGGCGATTTTTGCCAACTATATAGCTCCATATTCTTTTTCGGAGCAGGATCGTCAACTGACCGATGCCGTCCCGCAATGGGTAACGGTTATCTTTCCCACTATCAAACCCTATGCGGAGATTAGCGATAAGTTTTCCATCGGAGCGGATTATGTAGGGCGCGATATGCTCAGCCGCTTTATTTATGGGGCGCGCATTTCGCTGGTGGTGGCTATTGTGGGAGCGACGATCTCGCTCTTTATCGGTACCGTCTATGGCCTGACATCGGGCTTTTTTGGCGGTCAAGTCGACAATCTGATGATGCGGTTTGTGGATATCATGTATGCTTTCCCCAGTATGTTGATGATTATCTTGATGATGGCTTTCTTCCGCTCTTCTTTCGCGGAGAGTGAGCCAGGGTCGCTGTCCTACATGATGAACTCTGTTGACCAACGTTTCGGCGGTATGTTGTTTATCTTTGTTGGTATTGGTATTACCGCTTGGATGGGTACCGCACGTTTGGCCCGGGGGCAAGTGCTCTCCCTGCGCGAACAGGAGTTTACGCTAGCTGCAAAAGCGTTAGGAGCCAGTAGCTCACGAATTATCTTCAAGCACCTGTTGCCGAATGTTTTGGGCCCGTTGATGATTCGAGTAACCCTTGCGATTCCTGGTTATATCTCCACAGAAGCCTTCTTGAGTTTTATCGGTCTGGGGGTCAATGCTCCGACGCCCAGCTGGGGCTCAATGATCGCTGATGGGGCTGTAGCCATTCGCACCTATCCGCACCAGGCGATCTTTCCCGCGATAGCGCTCTCGTTTACCATGTTTGCCTTTAACTTTTTGGGTGATGGTTTGCGCGACGCCCTGGATCCGCGTTTGCGCGGTACGCAGTAATCCTCTCTCTGAAATAAGTGCGCGGGCGGCAGTGATCATTGATCACCGCCGCCTGTTTTGTTTCAGACCTCCGAGATCTACAAATCCGCCGCTTGGTGGCGAAATTCCGGTCTCGGTACTTTAGACAGGCAAAATCTGTATGAAGACCCCGGAGGTCTATCACGCCTCGTTTTCATCTGATGGCAACATACCAGCGCGGTAATATTTTCTTGGTATCTTGGATAATGTCTTGGTACACGTTGCTTTGTTCTAAACCTTAGCTAAAAGGAGACATAAAATGAAAGCACCTAAGTTTTTGGGACTGGTTCTCGTTTTGACCTTGCTGGTGACATCCAGCGGGGCTGGCGTCACTTCTGCTTTTGCGGCACACCAAGACCCAGATCCACTGCCGCCGAGCACCCGAAGTCCTCAGTCACTGCAACCGATCATCATTGATCACACCTGCACGGACTTGAGCAAGATTCCTGAGTATTGGATAGAACAGGCGAAAGATTTAGCCATTCATTACGCGCACACGTCCCACGGAAGCCAGGTGCGGGTCTATCTCCCCAACTTGGAAACACTAGACCCGCTGTACGATTTCTCGTCATTCTCTGCTGGTGGCAGCCCCCCGTCGTCGCTTTCCGCATGTGAGAGTGATGCGCTTTGTATGTATGACGGCAACCCGCCAGAGACGTATATCCAGCCCGACGACTATTGGAGCACAGAAAGCGGTAGAACCCGGACGCAGGCCGTGGCTGATACAGAGTTGTTCGACTACTCAATGTGGTCGTGGTGCGGACAGCAATCATCCAATCCAACGACGACGGTGCAGCTATACCTGGATACGATGACTGACTTTGAGGCAGCATATCCCAATATGCGCTTCATCCTGATGACCGGACACACCGACGGTAGGAGGGAGACGCTCGCGCGCAACAACAATATAGTGAAGCAATACGCCATAGACAATGAGATGGTGCTGTTTGATTTCGCCGACATTGAGACCTACGATCCGCTTGGTGGAGGGCCGTATGTCAATAATGGGGAAGGCAACTGCACGTGGTGCGTGGATTTCTGCGCCGACCATCCAGAGTATTGCGCCAATTTGCCATCCTCGTGTGCTCATTCGTCCGCCCATCTCGAAGATAGATTGTTTTGCAAACTCAAAGGACACGCTTTCTGGTGGATGATGGCTCGGCTTGCCGGATGGGATGGCGGCGTGATGACGGAGGGTGAGGCGCACAAGACCGTCTCAACTCTGGCGCCGGCGCACGGGCAAACCGTCACTTACACCGTTACCATCCAGGGAATCACTACCACGGTTCAAATGACCGACCAGGTGCCCACGGGCCTGGCCTATATCCCCGGCACTCTCACCGCCACTACCGGTACCGCCAACGACGTCAGCGCTCCTGTCCTGCAATGGTCCGGCGTTCTCAGCCCCACGCCCGCCGTCACCATCAACTACGCCGTCACCGTGTGCACCGTCACCCCCAAAGTCATCAGCAACACGGCGGTGATTGTCGCCTCAGGCTACCAAACCCTCACGCCCACCGTCACCATTCTTGCCAGTGGCTACTTGATCTACCTGCCACTGGTGTTGAAGGAGTAAGTCCCATGAAAGCTAGACTCTTAGCCTTGCTTTTGCTCCTGGCGTTGCTTGGACTCAGTCCATGGCCCGTCACTCGCGCCGCCACGCCGTTAGCCGTCCAAGCGCCCGTCCTCAAATGGCAGCACGGCGGCTGTTACTCTTCCTGGTGCGAGACCGGCTGGTACTCCTCTCCCGCCGTGGCCGACCTGGACGGCGATGGGACGATGGAGGTCATTGGGGCCGCCTACACGCTTTTCGTTCTCAATGGCGAGGATGGCGAAGAGCAATGGCACATGGCCCCGCCCGTCTCCGGCGCTCGTGTGTGGCCCGGCGTCGTCGTCGCCGATGTGGACGGGAACGGCGACCTGGAGCTGGTCATCGCCCAGGGAAGTGGCTACATCTCCGTCTACGATCACACGGGGAACTTTGAGCCCGGCTGGCCCCAACGTCCGGCCACCAACGAGTTCCGCTCCTTAGCCGTCGCTGACCTGGACGATGACGGCGATATGGAGATCGTCGCCGGGCTGGCGCGCTTGAACCCCATCAACGTCTGGGTCTTTGAGCACACCGGTAACATTCGTCCTGGCTGGCCCCAATTGAGCACTGACCAGGGTTCCGCCGCTGGTCTGTACAATGACAACATCGGCCTGGGCGACCTGGACGGCGACGGCGTGTTAGAACTGGTCATCCCCTCCGACACCATCACTCTCTGCGCCTACGAGCCGGACGGCAGCCAGCTCGCGACACACGAGATGTACCATGGTCATTCGGGCCACGACATGGATTACTGGGGCGAGGTACCGGCCTACGTGGATCTGGAATACGAGACGCGCGGCTGGGGACCATGCTATACTGAATCCACCGCCCGCGCCAACTTCGCCAACGGGCCGGCGAACATCGTGGATGTGAACGGCGATGGCGTTGTCGAGGTGGTTGCCATCGGCGACGTGCATGACTGCCACACTAACCCCTACACTGACCTGTACAACGGGCCGTACATCTTCAACGCTGACCGCAGCCGCTTCAACGCCGGGGGCTTCGACTGGACGACGCTGCCGACCGACACGGGCGCGCCGGTAATTCAGGATTACAACGTTATTGAGAGCGTGCAGCCCAATCCGGTGACGGTGGATCTGGACGGTGACGGTAACTTAGAGATCCTCTACCCCTCCTACGATGGGCGGATGCACGCCTTCTGGCTGGATAAGACCGAGCACCACAACTGGCCCTACGCGGTCTACACCGGCGGAAACTACCGCTTCGCCTCCGAGCCGGTGGTGGCCGATCTGGACAACGACGGTCATCCCGAAGTCATTTTCGCTTCGTGGGTGCAGAAGGGCACTTACCAGACCGGCAAACTGCACATCCTCGACTACCAGGGTAACTCGCTGCAAGAGGTGGATTTGCCCGCTGCCTACGGCAGCCCGAACTGGAACGGCGTGCTGGCCGCGCCTACCTTAGCGAACATTGATAGCGACCCCGATCTGGAAGTCGTGCTGAACACGGCCCACTCCGGCTTCGTGGCCTACGACCTGCCCGGCACGGCAGAAGCGCGCATTCTGTGGGGCACGGGACGGGGCAACTACCAGCGTACAGGGTCGCTCTTGTACGGATCGCTGCAAGGCTCTACCAAAAGCGTTTCTCCCACTCTGCCCGGCCCCGGTGACGTGCTCACTTACACTATCACCTTGCACAACCCCGGCCCGGGACTACCCGGCGTCCGTGTGACCGACACACTGCCCAGCGAGGTGCATTATCTGGGCGACCTGTGGGCCTCCTCCGGCAGTTATGGGGAAGCCGGCGGGATCATCACCTGGACGGGGGAAGCGCCGGCTGCCGCGCCGGTCACCATCACCTTCGGCGTCACCGTCAGCGCGCAGCTCACCACGCCGTACACCATCGTCAACACCGTGTTGTTAGATGATGGCCTGGGTAATGTCCTGGAGCGGCAGGCAACGGTCATCGCCAATGGTTACGCGGTCTACCTGCCGGTGATTCAGAGACACTGAGACAAAGAGGTCTGACAATGAAAATCCGATCCCTGGGATAGGACTAGGACTACTCGCGCCGTCTTTGCTCTACGTCCAGGGCTGCCATTTAAGCCCTGGACGGCCCCTGGGTGGTTAGCCGGCTGCGTGTCGTCTGCTTCTGGCGCTTTAGGGTACCCGCTCTACCTTCCACGCGGTCAGATTACGTTCCTCGGTGCTGAAGTTGAGACCTAAGAGGAGGAGCTCTTTCCCCTGGCGGCGGTATTGCTCCGGATACCCTTGCGCGTGGATCTGGCGGAGAGCCACTTCCGCGCTCTGATTGCATTTGAACTCGATGATGTAGACTCTGTCGGGGCAGGTGACAACCAGATCGATCCGGCCCCGGCTGGTGAGGACGCTGCTCTGCGCAGCGCCGCCAGAAGCAGAGATCATCAGATAGAAGATGGTGTGGAAGTAGGCCTCGTCTTTTTTCGCGCCGATATCGTAGGGGATGGAGCCGAAGATCGCGATGACGGTCTCGAAGAAGGCGGTCAAGTCCGCTTGGGCCAGGTAGCGGGAGAGGCGGAGGACATGGGAACTCATCGTGCGCTCCACGCTCTCGGCCCAGGCGTAGAGCAAGGATTCGGTGAAGGCCGTTTTGACCTCTTGGTTCGGATAGCCGAGGGTGTAGAGGCGGCCCTCCACGTTTTTGATCGTGAGGTAGCCGGTCTGAAAGAGCGCGGCGGCGGGATGCAAGTTGGCGAGCTCGAAGGTGGTGAAGATGGAGCGGCTGACGAGTAATTCTTCAGCTTGCGGTAGATGATAGTGTGCTTGTTGGAGGAGGTTGATGAGAAAGGTGGGGGTGCCGGTCTCGAACCAATAGTCTTTGAAGTTCTGGTGATTGCAGGCTTGAAGGATGGAGAAAGGATTGTAGACGTGTACGTTCTTCTCTGAAAACCGGTAACCGTCATACCGTTGGGCTAACATTGCTTCTACTTCAGGGGGGGACAGGTGGAACTTGGCGGCTAGCCGTTGAATATGGGCTGCAAAATAGGTCGTGAGCTCGGTGGAGGTGTAGCCTAACATTTCCGCGTAATCCTCGTGCATGGATATGTTGTTGAGATTGTTGAGTGCGGAGAAGATGGAGATCTTGCTGAATTGGGTGATGCCGGTGAGGAAGACAAAGCGGAGGACGGCGGAGACTGCGGCTTCTTTCAGCACACCGAAGAAACCTCTCAGGATATCGCGGTTGGCGGCGGCGATGGCTAACTCGTCTGGCCCTTTCTCCAGATGTGTGATCAGGGGTTTGTCGTATTCGTCGATCAAGACGACCACCGGCTGGCCGGTCTTTTGCTGGAGGGCGAGGATCAAGTTTCTGAATTGGGAGATTATGGAGCTGCCTTCTGGAGAGACTTGATATTTCTCAGCGATGGTGGCTAACAAGGTAGTCAGGTCAGAGCGCAGTATCTGGGGGCTGTCGTGGGCGATGCCGTTGAAATCCAGCACGATGACGGGATGGGATTGCCATTGCCAGTCACTCTGCTCGGCGATCAACAAGCCGGTAAAGAGATCGCGGTGTCCCTGGAAGAGGCACTTGAGGGTGGAGACGAGGAGTGATTTCCCAAAGCGGCGGGGGCGGGCCAAGAAGTAGTACATGCCTTCCGTGACGAGTTGATGGATGGCTGGAGTTTTGTCCACGTAGAGATAGCCCCGTGAGCGGAGCACTTCAAAGGCTTGGATACCAATGGGTAATTTCTGCATCAGTTACCTCCCGGTGACTTTCTCCTGATTTTAGGTGACTTGGCGAAATTCGCAAACATCGTTACTGCTTAGCTGCCTTGCAAAATTCAAGTGCGGACGCAGATTTTTGCAGATAAAAGCAAAAAAATCGTTACTACTCAGGCCAGCTTATTGCAGACCTCCGAGGTCTACCCAAATCCGCCGCTCGGTGGCGAAATCGCGGTCTTGCTAGGTACTTTGACCAGCAAAACCGGTACCCAGACCTCGGAGGTCTATCACGCCTGAGTAGTAACCAAACAGCTTAGATCGGATAGTATGCCCTGGTAGGGATTCCGGTGCGCGCCTCCACTTGTTTGGCGATGCGTTCTAGCTCATAGGGCAAGACGCGCTTTAGACGTTCATCCGGGACTGGATAGTCGGTGCTGTAAAGCTGTATCTGCTCTGGTTTGATCTCGGAGAGCGTGGCGATCCAGGCGTTGAGCGAACTCTCATCGGAGTTGCTCAACGCGCCGGCCACCAGCATACTCTGGATGGTGAGCCGGGACACTTGTTTTAAGCCGGTGACTATTTGCGCGAAGGTGACTTCCGGGACAGGGGCGTCAATGCGGGCCAGGGTTTGGGGATCGCCGGCATCTAGTTTGAGGAGCGGTGCGTCGAAGAGTGAGAGGCTCTCTATGATTTCTGGGCGGTGGAGGGTGGTGGCGTTGGAGAAGAGAGCCAGTTTGACATGGGGCGCTAGCTCGTCGCGCAGCTCTTTCACCTGGGCGGCGATAGCGGGGAAATCTGGATGGAGGGTCGGTTCGCCGTTGCCGGAAAAGGTCAGGTACGCTAGCGCGTGCTCTTTGCGCAGTGCTTGTTCGATGGCGGTTAAGACCGCGGTGACGGTGGGGAAATCTTCGCGGGGTGGGTGCAGGGTTTTGAGAGTAGTGTATCCGTAATGACAGTAATGGCAATCGAAGGAGCAGGTTTTGTACTCCGTGGGGAGCAAATTTATGCCTAATGAACGGCCCAGCCGGCGTGAGAAGAGTGGGCCGTAGATGATCCCCTTTTCTAATGGTAAAACTTTCATCTGGTTCCTTTCTGGATAGTGATGGTTAGCTACCTGTTAATTTTACCACAGTTGTCTCTCATTATCTGCGTGGTGTGCTTCCCCTAAGCGTAAGCTTTGGCTCTACTAAAAAACCAAGATTTTTTCCCACAAAGGCACGAAGGCGCAAAGATTTAAAAATTAATCTTAAGAAGATTAACTCTTTGACCGATATTATTAAATATTTTCAACTTAATACTAAATTTTTTGCTTAGCGTCTTAGTGGCGAATTAGCTTATTTCAGTGAGGTCAAGCCTTAATTCCGTAAAATTGCTTTCAGTTTGTTTTATGCTACACTTTCGGAGGTTCAGTTATGGAAGTCGGTTGGGGATGTGTAGTTGGGTTCTCCGGCCAGTTGAGGGGGGCTAGAGCGCGGGAAGCGGGAGGTACGTTTTATCAAGCTTCCCTTTGGTGAGAAGCTGACGCCGGAAGCGGGGTTGCCAATGAGGAGAGGCCATGCTGTAATCTTCCCCCGAAAAATAAAAGTAGTCGGGAGACCACGGGCGCTAGCGTGCGCGCCTGGGCAGAAAAATGTTAATTGCTAATTGAGGAGGTAATGGAATTATGGACGGTGGAGAGAGTGTGGTGAAACGACGTTTTTGGTGGGGGTTGGGGGCCGGGACTCTGGCCATGCTTTATTTCTTGCGGCGGGAGCAGCGGCGCCGGAATTTGCCGCCGGTACAGGCGGAGCCGGAGCAGGCGCGCTATGCGCTGGTTACGGGGGCTTCTAGCGGGATCGGGGCGGCTTATGCGCTCCGGTTGGCCAACGAGGGGTACAATCTGATCTTGGTGGCGCGGCGTGAGGAACGGTTGCAGGCGCTGGCGACGGAGATCAAGCGGCATTGTAATGTTGAGGCGCGGGTTTTGGTGGCTGATTTGGCTACTCCGCAGGGCCAGGCGCAGGTGGAGCGGGCTATCACCGAGACTGAGTCGCTGGATGTGTTGGTGAATAATGCGGGGTTTGGTAGTCAAGGGGATTTTGCGGGCAGTGAGTTGCCGGAGCAGGTGGCGATGCACTCGTTACACGTCTTGGCTCCGATGCGTTTTACTCGGGCTGCGCTGCCGCAGATGTTAGCGCGGGGCCGGGGGAGTATTGTGAATGTCGCGTCGTTGATGGCGTTTTATCCGTTGCCGGGTCAGGTGAGCTACAGTGCGACCAAAACGTATCTCAAAACTTTCACCGAGGCGCTCGCGTTGGAGTTGCGGGGAACGGGGGTGCGGGTACAGGTGCTCTGTCCTGGCTTCACGCGCACGGAGTTTCAGCTGAGGGCTGATATGGAGGCTAGCAATTTACCAGATTTTGTCTGGATGTCGGCGACCAGGGTGGTGGAGCAATCGTTCCGTGATTTGCAATACGGCGAGGTGGTTTCGGTGCCCGGTTGGGGATACCGGTTGTTGGCGGCGCTGGCGTGTTTTGTACCGCGTCCGTGGTTGTACTATGTGGGCGTGGTGATGCGGGATTGGCGAGATTAGCTGATTGCTTTTGCGACGTTAGCCCTCCGGTTTCTCTCAGAAACCGGAGGGCTTTTTGGTGAGCGGGGGGGCTTAGTTGATGATAATTGAGCCGGAACCTTGATCTATCTCCAACTCGATTTGGTAGTCGGCGGTGTCGTAGTTCTCTGTTTCCCAGCGCCCATCGCCGGTTCGCGTGCCGGCTACCAGCCGGAAGCGTGCAGCGGGGCGGAAGGAGCCGCTGCCGCTATCCAAGTCGATGCGCAGCCCTACTTTTTCGGGGAGGGTGATGACCAGTCGTCCGGAGCCGCCGAACATCAGGCCGGAGAAAGTGCTGGCGGCCGGAAGTCGCAGTTCCACCTGGCCGGAGCC
>JAIOSN010000284.1 GCA_021107605.1 Anaerolineae bacterium
ATCTTTCAGCCCCCAACTATACTTCTTGGTGCCTTCCGGGAGACCTGACCTTATGCTGCCGTCCTTTGTGGGATAGCTGTAAAACGAAGCCTCTAAGAAAGGTTGTGCAAACTTCTCAAACAGTTCATTTCCCCAAACCTTTCGATAGGTGTCCCAATCCAAAGATTCCGCATCAAAGTGCTTATTGCGGCAATTTATCCACATCAAATCGTTTCCCTTGACGTTGAACACAATTGGAACTACGTAAAGGGGATTAGCCGCATTGCTCAGAGTGGTTTCAGCAGCATGCGCAAGAAGCATCTTGACCAAGACCATGAGAAAACTGGTCTTGGTACCAGTCCCCGCCACCCCTGTGACATTTACATGGCCGCCGAACTCGCCGAGGATATACCGCGTATCTAGCTTCGCTGCTCCCGCGACTTCTGTACCCCCATTTCGTAGTAAGCCCACGATCAAGTCGGTATTTGCTTGCTCCATATCTGGGTAACCATAGCCGCGCCCAGCCTCGTCCTGACTAGCAAGAAAAACAGGCAGCCCCTCAGTAAGCGGAACAAACAGGAGAGGTTCAATATTGAGCACCCGGCACTGAGCATACGTGAAACCAGTTGGTGGCAAGAGGGGGCTTTCCTCCACTTGACCATTGTAACGAGCATGGTCAGCGCCGAGGCTCCGCGACTCTGACTGTCTCTTCACTTCTTCAACGACGCCAATGACCGTGATGTGATCCTTCCCCAGTTTTTTGACTCGAGGATCTTCGGACGGGAGAGGCATAGTGACTCTCACGAGTTGTGTCGCTTCAGCCAAACGTCGGTTGTCAACCCAGAAGTAGAATTGGTCCTGGGTTGACTCCGACGCAAGAGACGTCGAGACCAATCCAAGACAGTTTTCCTGAAGAGGACTACCTTCAGCCATCTGATTCGAAACGGACAAGTCTTCCATAGAGTATCCACCTCCGACTGTGTTTGAGACTAGCGCAATATTTCTTGCGTCCGCCTAACCATTATTAGGCGCGAAAGCGGCGCAGTGGGGCGGCTTATCTCGCGGCCCATTATACGGAAATTTATCCACCTAAGCATCCAGTTTGCTATGCTATGTGGACATTCTTTTACCTAATCACCCATTTTGGCGGATTAGCTGGACATTTTGCCATATAACACCTCCTGGTGGTATGTTAGGCGGAAATCTCGTCCGCCTAACGCGCTAGCCATGACCCAGAAAAGCAGGTAAAATATGATAATTAGTATACACCCCCCGACAAAAAAATACAACAATCGTTGGAGAGCCAGCCATGACCAGCCGCCCTAAAAAGTTACTCGACCAGGTGCGCGACGCTATCCGAGTCAAACATTACTCTATCCGCATCGTGGAAGCCTACGTTTCCTGGATTAGGCGTTACATCTGCGTTCAGCGGCGGAAATCTATGTCCCGGAGGCGGGGAGGCCGGCCGTGCTTGGGTAGCGCGACCGGTTACTTAGCGTCCCCCACGAGGCAAAGAGAGAGCGCACGGCAGCGCGATGTTATTGGCTGCCGTGCGCCCCTGGGAAAAATCTCCCGGAAGTTTACGCTAATTCTGATTGCCCGCGCGGGCTAATCTTCATCCTCGTCCACTGCATTTTCTTCAGGTTCAGTTTCAGTGACGCCCACTTCTAACGGGCTGGTGCCGCTGCTTTTTTGGCGGATCAGGGTCTCTATCTTCTGCGCGAGTTCCGGGTGCTCGGCGAAGTAGGTTTTGGTATTCTCACGGCCCTGGTCAAGTAGCTCGCCTTCATAGTAGTAGTAGGAGGCGCGTTTTTCCAAGATACCCAGCTCCAGGCCGATATCTAATAGCTCGCCTGCGTGGCTGACGCCCTCCCCGTACATGATGTCGAACTCGGCGACGCGGAAGGGGGGGGCCACTTTGTTTTTGGTGACGCGCACGCGGGTGCGCTGTCCGGTGCGCTCGCCCTTGAATTTGATGGATTTGATGCGCCGGATATCCAGCCGCACGGAGGCGTAGAATTTGAGCGCACGGCCGCCAGAGGTGGTCTCCGGGGAACCGAACATTACGCCGATCTTCATGCGGAGTTGGTTGGTGAAGATGATGATGGCGTTGCTCTGTTTAATGGCGCCGGATAGTTTGCGGAGGGCCTGGCTCATCAGGCGGGCCTGCAAGCCGGGGTGGGAATCGCCCATCTCGCCTTCGATTTCGGCGCGGGGCACGAGCGCGGAGACTGAGTCGATGACGATCACATCCACGGCGCCGCTGCGGATTAATGCCTCCGCGATCTCCAACGCCTGCTCGCCGGTATCGGGTTGGGAGATGTAGAGGTTATCCACATCCACGCCTAGCCGTTTGGCATAGGTGGGATCCAGCGCGTGCTCCATATCGATGAAGGCTGCCACTCCACCCCGCTTCTGACATTCGGCTACTACGTGTTGGGCGATGGTGGTTTTACCGGATCCTTCGGGGCCGTAGATTTCGGTGATGCGCCCACGAGGCAGCCCGCCCACGCCTAGCGCAATATCAACCGCCAATGAGCCGGTGGGGACGGTCTCGACTTGGAGATGGGCCGCTTCTCCTAAGAGCATCAGAGCTCCTTCGCCATAACGTCGCTTGATCTGGGCCACGGCTTGTTCTAAGGCCTTTTCTTTTCCAGTGATAGCCATGAGATATTCTCCTTGGTAAGGGTTAAAGGTTGCAAGTTAAAAGTTGAAAGTCAAAAGTTAGCTCCACTGAAATAAGCTAGTTCGCCGCTGAGCCGCTGCCATCATAGCACGGTTGTTCTAATCGCAAAGAGGGCTCGCGTTTTTCGGAAAATGGGTTAATTCAGGAGCGGTTAAATGTAAATCTCAGTGCGCTCCGTGCCTTCGTGGTGAAATCGCTCTTTACTCCGACACTGGCGCGCTCACCCCGGTCTCCACGGTGGGCATGATGCCGGCGCCGGGCACTACGATGGTGGGGGTGGTTCCTTCGGGGACGAAGATGAGTTTGTCGGTGGCGTTCAAAGCCGAGGCGTTGGTGATCAAGGCTTGCAGGTAAGCATAGGCTGAATTATCTGCGTAAAGCCCGGCTTTGATGATTTCGACCGCGAGTTGCGCGCGGGCCGCGGATAGCGCGGCTTGGGCTTGGATCTCGTTGATCTCCAGATCTTTCTTGGCCGCCAGCAGGTTGTTTGATTTTTCGGCTTCGATGACCGCGCGTTGGGCTTCTAGCCGCTGGCGTTCTAAGTCGGAGAGGATGGTCTTCTGGCGGACTTCCTCTTGCTGCCGGGCCAGTTGGACGCGCACGGCTCCCTCTTCGCGGGCTTGATCGGCCACGGATTGTTGCTTAGCTTTGATCGCATCCTGTTGGGCCAACTCGGTATCCAAGCGGCTCTTGGTGATCGCATCC
>JAIOSN010000060.1 GCA_021107605.1 Anaerolineae bacterium
AAAGCCTCGATAAACAGTGTGCCGCCGCTTTTACCCCCACGCTCTACGACGGGCTGGATTTGATGATCGCCACCGCCTTTCATTCCGTAGTCTTCGCTATCCAAGCCGCGATTCCACTCATCGCGATAAATTACGCGCCCAAGGTTCACCGGTTGATGACAGATATAGGGCTTGAGGAGTATATCCTTGAGCCGCACGCCTGGGAGCAGGCGCCGGCCCTGGTCGCGCGCGTTTTAGCTAACCATGATCAGTTAGTGGTACAATTACAAGACATTACCCGCACTTTGACCAATTCTGCGAGACAGACGCTGGAAATAGTACGAACTCAAATTGAAACCAGCGTTGTTGCTCCCGAGGGGCGTAGGGGGCCCGTAGTTACCATTGTTGTAATTGGTTCTAATTCTGATCATGATAACCAAACTACTCTCGACTCCTGCTTGGAACAGACTTATGAGAATATAGAGATCATATTCGTAGGCTCCAGAACAGCAGCTCTCTCACCTGAGATTTCCTGCATCGCTGGCGACTCCGCCAGTACATTGGGAGAAAAACTCAATCTGGCAGCTGCTCTGGCTACAGGTGACTACCTGTCCTGGATAAAGGCCGGTGATTTTTACACCACTGACGCGATAGATTATCTGCTTCAGCAGGCGGCAGAGTTGGATTGCGAGATGGTGTATGCCGATTACTACACCGTGGATGAACACCAACGTCTCTGCAACGCACACGTTGTGCATCCTAGCTACAAATTGTTCAGGGGAGATGTGGTAGGCCCTTGTTTCCTCTACCGGCGTTCAATGAGTGCGCTAGTAGGGTCTTTCAAAACCGAGTCGCCCCTGGCAGCCTATGATTACTGGTTGCGCGCCCAACAAGTTGCGGTGTTGCGCCCCTTGCACACACGTTTGTTCTACACTATGACGGCGCATAGATCAGAGCAGACGCCTCAAGCTGAGCGGTTGACCCGGCGACACTGGCGGGCCGGTCGATCTTGGCCCCACCGGATTATCGGGCAGCTTCTGGATACCACACTGGTAAATGCTAGGGTTATCAGACCAGCTATGGGCCTGTTACGGAAAGTGAGGCGGGTACTGCAATGATCGCCTTAAGGAAATCTAACTAATGAAAATCACTGATCTGAGAAAGAAGACGGATGCAGAAAAAACGCGGGTCGTGGCTACCGTAAGCTGGGAAAATTGCGACCGTCCAACTAGAGATATTTACTTTGAGGTACCTGCGCGTTTCTCCGAGGGACTTTCCGCTGATTCGCACGCCTTTTTAATCGCCGCGCTCTTGCCGGCTATGCGCAACGGGGAAGAGAGGATTGCGCTAGAGGCAAAAATCTGCCCAGAATTACGCGAGGGTTTGTTAGCTGTTATGAGTATCATACGCGGTTGGTATACCCCTACCGGGCATCCACTGGTGCGACTTGAGACAGAGCGGGGAGCCAGACTGCCCGCTCCCCACACCAGCACGCGCGCAGGAGTGTTTCTCTCTGGAGGCGTGGACTCACTCGCCTTGTTGCGCTCCAATCGCAGAGATTATCCTCTAGCGCACCCTCATTCGTTCAAGGATGGGTTGCTAGTACATGGATTTGATATCGGGGCCTTTGAGGAAGACCCGGAATCTGCTCTTTTTGAGCAGGCCCACCAAACACTAGCGCCGGTAGCTAGAGCAGCCGGGATCACGTTGATTCCCGTGGAGACCAATATCCGGCACCTCGATAGCGATATAAATTTCTGGATGTATGAATTTCATGGCGCCGCGCTGGCCGCGGTGGCCCATGCGTTTTCTAACCGTCTCACCAGTGCCTCCATAGCCTCTTCGGTTCCTTACTATGCTCTTCATCCGTGGGGGTCGCACCCGCTGGTGGATCCTCGATATAGCAGCTCAGACATTCGGATTTGCCATGAAAACGCTAGATTTTCAAGGCTGGAAAAGGTTCAGCTTATTGCCAATTGGGATGTGGCTCTTCAGAATTTAAGAGTCTGCGCGTGGAACCCTCCGGGCAGGTTGAATTGCGGGCAGTGCGACAAGTGCTTGCGCACCATGATAGAGTTATTGGCCGTCGGCAAACTGGCACAAACCAGAGCTTTTCCACTGACTGATATTTCCGAACAACTATTGAAGTCAACAAAAATTATCCATCGCCGGTATGACACTAAATATTACCAGGCGTTAATAGCACCCCTGAAAGCTCAGGGACGGGCTGACTTGGCAACTGTTATCGAAAACAAACTTGCCAAGTACGAAAGATATCTTGCGTGGGAAGAGGAGCGAGATTGGAAAGGGTGGATCAAACGCTTTGATCGCCGGTATCTAGGTAGTCATCTTTTCAAAAGTTATCAGACTGTCAGGCAGCGTATAAAAGGAGTAGGTAGAGAATGCTGAAAGTCAGCGTAATTATCCCGACCTACAACAGAGTTAAGTATCTGCGGGAAGCAGTACAGAGCGTTTTCACCCAACGGCTTAGCCCCTTCGAGATCATCATCGTGGATGATGGTTCTACGGATAATACTGCTACCTTTGCACAGACGTTGGAACCACGAGTACGCTACGTTCGACAAGAACACCACGGAGTGGCCGCGGCCCGGAACCTGGGATTAGATTTAGCTCAAGGGGATCTTATTGCCTGGCTAGATTCGGATGACTTGTGGGAACCTGATTTTTTAGCGACGCTGGTTCCTTTGTTGAGAGAAGCTCCTCACCTAGCTGGACTTTATGCTGGCTTTGTCTATATTGATGCTGTTGGAAAAACGCTCACTCAGGCAGCTGGAACTATACCTCTACAAGCTACCTTTTCAAGACTTATCGAAGCGAACTTTATTGTAACCCCTGCTCTGATTGTGCGCAGACATTGCTTTAACAAAGTTGGCGCCTTTGATACGCAATTCAAGATCGCAGAGGATTATGATATGTGGCTCCGGCTAGCTAAGGAGTTCACTATTCAAGGTGTACAACAACCATTGGTCAAAATCCGTGTTCACGAAAACAATACCATGGCGAACTTAGCCGGCTTCTGCCAAGCGCGCCTAGCTCTAGCGCGTAAACATTTTGGCAAACAGGAAAATCCCCCGGCTACCTGGTCAGTGGAAAAGCAACAGGGGTATGCTTACGCTTTTCGAGATGTAGCTTTGAAACATATCCAAAGTGGACTTGCGGAACAAGGATGGCAATATCTTAAAAAAGCGGCGGTTATTTACCCTCCTCTCTGGGGGCGGTTAGACACTTTCTACGAAATTGCCTGTGGCAAGCAACCGAGGGGCTACCGAGGGCAAGTGGATGTAGTGGATATCCGCAAAAATGGCAGAGCACTGATGCAACAGCTAGATAGATTTTTCGCCAACACGGATGCCGCACTTATAAAGATGCGCTCAGCTGCTTATAGCAATGCTTACCTGGCGCTGACTATGCTCAGTGACCAAGCGGGCGAGTGGCAGCTAGCTCGCAGATACCTTCTCCGCGCTATTCGAGCGGATCCTAAATTACTAGTTTCTTATGCAGTTGTACGCCGCTTGCTCAAACTTCATCTGGGGAAAAAGATGGTTAGCAAGATTACTAACCGGTAACCCATAATCAGTTATTCTTCAAGAAGGAGATCACGATGCGCTTATTATTCCTCTCAAATTTTTACCCGCCGGCCG
>JAIOSN010000186.1 GCA_021107605.1 Anaerolineae bacterium
CCCTCACCTGGTACACGGAGACGGTCCGGCGTGAGGAGAACCTGACCTGGTGGGCCAGATGGTCAACTTCCCCCGGCACCGCCGCGACCTGGTTTTGGGAACGAGTGACCATAGGTTCACCCACCACGCATACTTATAGCATCTCTCTGACGAATCCAGCAGCAGATGTGTACAGCGCTACTTTTAGGGTAGAGTTGGCCGGGAGATCAGAAAATGATCACCGTATTCGCTTCACTCTAAACGGTACCGCCAGCGGAGAAACAACCTGGAGCGGTCAAATCGGACATCAAGTCACTCTGACTTTCCCCGCCAACATTATCCAGGCCGGAGAGAATACTCTAGAGATAGCCTTTTTAACTGACGCTGGGGCGCAAAGCATCTATCTGGACTGGTTTGAGATCCAGTACCACCGGCAACCAGTGGCCGAAAATGGCGAGCTGGCTCTGATCGCTCCGCTGACCGGGAACACCGCCTTCACCTTGACCGGGTTCCCTGCGGGGGATGTACATCTTTACGAGACCACCATCCCCACGCGCCCCGTACGTTTGACGAACGCCACGCATAGCGCCAACAGTTTGATCTATGAGGATGTTACAACTGCTGGGGATACCTACTTAGCCACGGATGTCGTGCGCGCACCGGCGGAGATAGGAGCTTACTCTCCCGCCTCTGAGTTGCTCTCTCCCCCAGAGGGCGCGGATCTGATCGTATTGACGGCCAGGGAATTCTTTACTGCCGTCCAACCCCTAGTGGAACGGCGCCGCAGCCAGGGACTACGAGTGCAACTGGTGGATGTGGTGGATGCCTACGCGCTCTTTAACGGCGGCATTGTGCATCCAGAGGCCATCCGTTCCCTAGTGGCTTACGCCTACGACAATTGGCCGGGACCGTCCCCGCAGTATCTCTTACTGGTAGGCGATGCGAGTTTCAACCTTAAGGGTTACAACGAAGCCGATTATGGTACCTGGGCTTCCCCCGTGATTTTGCCCTATCTGGACTTCATCGATCCTGACCAGGGCGAGGTGCCGGTGGATGCTTATTTCGGTGACGTGAGCGGCAACGGTCTTCCTGAGTTATCGGTAGGGCGTATCCCAGTTTACTCCCCGGCGGATGCGGCCGGAGTTGTGGATAAAATCCTGGCCTACGAGGAGCAACCCGTGGCCCATTGGATGACGCACACGCTCTTTGTAGCTGATGATGGGGCCAGTTCCCTAGAGGGTTTTGCAGACGTGCTGGATGATCTCCAAGCTGATTATCTGCCCTCCTCGGTAACTGCGGATACTGTTTATATTCAGGATTATTGCTCACCGGTCTCATCCAGCCGTTGTCCCTCGGCAACTCTGGCGCTCACCACAACCTGGGGGCAAGGGGTAGCGTTATTGACCTACGCTGGACACGGCGCCGTTTATCGTTGGGGACATGAGCCGTTGATATTCAATACAGAAGTTGCCAGCCTGCCAGAGATGGATGGGAATCCTTTTATACTTTCACTAGATTGTTGGGATGGTTACTGGCTTTTCCCTCCGCATTACCCTAGCTTTGGCAGTAACGACACACGTTCATTAGGAGAATGGGCGACCACGGTATTGACGGATCGCGGTGCGATTGGGTTGTTCGGCCCCGCTGGGTTAGGTTACGTTTCCATAGAAGAGCAGCTGACCCAGGCGATGTACGAGGGTATGTTCAATCAAGGCGTCTTCCATCTGGGGGAACTCACGCAGCTAGCGCGGGAGGCCGTCTCCTGGTCTTATCTGGCGCGCACTTATACGCTTTTGGGTGATCCTACACTGATGTTGCCCTGGTGGGAATCGCTAGCCGTTACACCTGCGACGATCACCGTGACGGCTAACACCACTATCTCGCTGCCGGCGGCGGTGACAGTGACCGGAGAGACCCGTTTTGGGCAGACGTTTGTCGTGGCTCCCGCTTGGACGGTCGGGTACGGCTCCTTAGACGGCTGGGGCGCGTTCACCGCGCCTACTCGAACTCAGCAGATTGTGGCAAATGCGCATATCGGATCAATCAGTGTTCCTTTCACGATCGACGTAGTGGGGGGAGAAGCCCTCACATTAACCGTTACACCTGATCCGCTCATCATCGGGGCCGGAAGCAGCACCACCCTCTCGGCACTGGGCACCGATCAGTGGGGGAACTCCACCAGCGTTGACTCTCTCTGGTCAAGCGACCTGGGCGTCATTGATGCGGCGACCGGCGTCTTCACCGCGCCGGCCGAAATAACCACTGGCTGGATCACTGCCACGGCTGATCTGCTCCAAGCTAGCGTGCCCGTAGAAGTGCAAGCGCGCGAAGTGACCACCGTGACTATCTCCCCCGATCCCTTGGAAATTGCAGTGGGGGGAACAGCAGAGATGACCGCTATTGTAGCCGATCAATTCGGCAATCCGTTGGCGGAAACCATCACCTGGAGCAGCGACCTGGGCGCTATTGACGCGACCGGTCTCTTCACCGCGCCGCTGTATGCAACTACCGGCTGGATCACGGCCACGGTGGGGAGTAAAAATGATAGTGTCTGTGTGAGGGTACAACATCAGATTTATCTCCCGCTTGTCCTGCGCAGTGGCTAACAAGTAATTGTGGGGGGAAGACGCTAGGCCAAAAAGGTCTTAGCATCTCCTTCTCCTCGTGTTATAATCTTATCGTGGATAAGAGAAACGATATCTGGTTAAAGGCATTAGATACTCATTGGGTTGGAGAGCTGCGGTTGCGCGTCTCCGGGCGGAGCATGTACCCCACATTACAGTTGGGCGATGAAGTGCTGGTAGAGTCAGTAACTGCGACCGAGATTCGCGCAGGCGACTGGATCGTGGTGCGGACTCCTGGTGGGCCATTACTCCATCGCTTCTTGAAATTCTCCCACACAGGGCAATTGCTGACCAAAGGAGATGCACTGCGCGCGCCAGACCCACCCTGGGAACCAGAATCGTTGTTGGGACGGGTGACGACCATTTACCGGGACGGTGAATGTATGCTGGCGGCTACTCAAACTTTCAACGAACGAGTCAAGACCCTCTGGCATCGCGGTATGGCCGGGGTCTGGCAACTCCTAAAACAAGGTAAGTTGCTGGTTATCCTCTGGTTACTTTTCTCTCTCCCCCCCTTGCTCCTGGCGGCGGTTACGTTAGTCTCCTTTGAAGCACAGC
>JAIOSN010000121.1 GCA_021107605.1 Anaerolineae bacterium
GTCTACTATTTACCCGTCTACCGATCTATCACTAGAGGTTAGGATGCACGAGAGCGTAGAGGATTACTTAAATGCGATTTATCGTCTCCGCGCAGGGGAGAAAATCCCGCTGCCGCTCTCCCGGCTACAAAAATTTTTCGCGTTTTCCAGGGTTTCTGTACACGAGATGATCAAAAAATTGGATGACCGCGGGTTAGTAAATTATCAACCCTATCAGGGAGTATGCTTAACTGCTCCGGGGGAAGAGATAGCTCAGGCGGTGCTCCGGCGCCACCGGCTCTGGGAACGTTTCTTGACAGATTTATTGGAAGTACCCTGGGCAGACGCGCATAAATTTGCCGAATGCTTGGAGCACGCGGTGCCAGAAGCGGTGACGGAACGTCTAGCGGAGCTGCTGAACAATCCGCTCAATTGCTCGTTAGCGACAGCCGAGCTAACCCAGGGCAACGGGGGCTGCTGTCAGCAATTAGTAACTCTTGACGCCGGGACTAACTGTCGTATCTCTCAAATTGAACCGGAGAGTCTGACGATATTGCAACGCCTGCAAGAGCTCCAACTTAATCCTACCAGCCACCTCCAAGTCATCCGTCACGAAGAGGAGAGCACCACAGTGCTGGTAAAAGGGAATTCCATCATCATTCCGGCAGATATTGCCACTACAATTTGGGTTGTTGTCACTAATACCTCAGAAGGAGGAACAACATGATTGAACTAATTGCATTACAAAACGGGGAGCAGGGATTGGTGCGGGCTTTGCACGGAGGGCGACACTTTGTAGGACGGCTAGCCGCGTTGGGCTTCACACCGGGCGCCCAGCTGACGATGGTACGCAATAACGGTTTCGGACCGGTCATCATCGCGGTGCGGGGAAGCCAGGTCGCATTAGGTCGAGGACAAGCGCAACGGGTGCTCATCACGCCATCCTCTAATGGGCAAGGCAGCTAGCCATGGCCGGCAGAGCGGGCGATAAATCAACGCGGAGTGCCGCGTTAGCCACTGACTCCATCACCATCACTCTGGCAGGACAACCCAATGTCGGGAAATCCACGATCTTCAATGTCCTCACCGGCCTTAGCCAACATGTGGGCAACTGGCCCGGCAAGACCGTGGAGCAGAAAGTAGGCAAATTTAGTCACGCGGGGAAGAACTATACCGTGGTGGATTTGCCGGGCACGTACAGCCTCACCGCCAACTCCGAGGAGGAGCGGATCGCACGTGACTTCATCATCCAGGAAGAGCCGAATGTGGTGGTGGTCGTGGTCGTTGCCGCCGTGCTGGAACGGAGCCTCTACCTGCTAGCGGAGATTCTCTTGCTCCCCGCGCCGGTGGTGCTGGCGCTCAATATGATCGACGTGGCAGAACAAGAAGGCATCCAACTAGAGAGCGAGGTTTTGGCGGCCGCGCTGGGCATCCCCGTAGTGCCGATGAGCGCCGCTCGCGGGCACGGCATCCACGAGTTGATACAAGCAATCGAGACCTTGTCCGCCGGGCAATATAACTATCATCCTCGCTACCCGACCATTCTGCCGGCCCACCAGGAAGTGTTGGCAGATATTCTGGCGCTCATCAAGGACGCTGTGCCGCCACTCTACCCACCCCACTGGATCGCCCTCAAACTGCTAGAAGGGGATGAGGAGCTCACCGCACTGATGGAGCAACGTCTCCCACCAGAAAAATGGGAGCAGGTCTATCAGCACTTCTATGCACACGAGGACGCCATCTTGGATATCGCCGGGGCGCGCTACGAGTGGATCGAGCGCATGATTCGCGCCGCCGTTATCCGGCCCAAAGTCGGCCAGGTAGGTTTGACGGCGCACTTGGACAAAGTGCTCACGCATCCCCTCTGGGGAACTGTGGCCCTGTTAGCCGTGCTGGGTTTTGTCTTCTGGCTGACTTACGCTCTAGGCAGCCCTCTGCAAGCATGGCTAGATGGTCTCTTAGGCTTACTGGGCAATTACGTGGCGACGCTACTCCACGGCGCTCCCGTCTGGTTGGTAGCTCTGTTGACCGATGGCGTGATCGGTGGCGCGGGAATGGTGCTCACCTTCTTGCCCATTCTACTCATCTTCTTCGCGGTGCTGGGGATTTTGGAGGATACCGGTTATATGGCCCGCGTGGCCTTTCTCACCGACCGTTTCATGCACTCGATGGGTCTGCATGGCAAGAGTTTCATCCCGTTGTTGTTAGGTTTTGGGTGCAACGTCCCCTCGATATTGGGCACCCGCATCATTGAGACCAAACGCGCCCGCCTGCTCACCATTTTACTGGCGCCGCTGGTCCCCTGCACCGCGCGGATGGCCGTCATCACCGTGCTCACCCCGATCTTCTTCGGGGCTGCGGCCGGCTGGGTCGCCTGGGGCTTAGTCATTTTCAGCCTGTTGGTGCTGGTGGGATTAGGGCAGTTGCTGCACCGCTTCATTCTCAAAGGCGAACAAGTCGCTTTTATCATGGAGCTGCCCCTCTATCACCTGCCCAATTTCCAAACCATCGGCCTATACGTCTGGCAAAACGCGGTCGCCTTCCTCAAAAAAGCCGGCACCATCATCTTGGGCGTCTCCATCATCATCTGGATATTCTCCTACTTCCCCACCGGCAATCCGGCGGAGAGCTACCTGTCCCTGACCGGGCGCTGGCTGGAACCGTTGGGCGCGTGGATGGGGCTTCCCTGGCAAGCGATGACGGCCTTGCTTACCAGTTTCATTGCTAAAGAGAACACCATCGCCACTCTGGGCATTCTCTATGGCGACCTGGAGACGGTCCTGCCCACCGCGCTCACTCCCGCCGCGGCGCTGGCCTTCCTGGTAGTGCAGATGCTCTTCATCCCTTGCGTAGCTGTCGTCGCCACCATCAAACAAGAGACTAACACTAAATGGATGTTAGTGAGTCTGGGAATGTTGCTACTCATATCTTGGGTAGCTGGCGTGACAGTCTACCAGCTGGGCAGCCTGGTGTTCTAAAAATCTTAATCAAGGGGGTGTGTTTCAAATAAGTTGCGAGATATGTCCGGGTTGCGTATTCCGTTTGGAGAAGATTTACGCAACACGCAATACGCAACCAGAAATCTAACCACAATGAAACGCACCTTGATCAATTTAACAGAGAAAGGGAAACTGTGGCACGGAGAAC
>JAIOSN010000044.1 GCA_021107605.1 Anaerolineae bacterium
GACTCGCGTTAGCTGCTTCCGCGGTCGCAGCTCTCCGTTACCTCTGGCCCATGGCGCTTATTTTAATGGGCGTTTACGCTATCTTGCGCTCTCTCCGTCGCTAGTGAGTCTCTGATCACTGGCTCTTTGGGAATTCGCGTGGTCAAGTTAAAATTACCCCCGGCCAAGTCCCAGAGACCCTGAGCACTAATTCCCAATCCCTAATTTGCAGGAGGCTGTCTTGAATTAACTGGTAGCTGAATTAAACTAGCTGTATTTTCTGGCTGCTGAACGTTGCTTTTTCAGCAGCCAGGAGTTGGATTCTAATTTTGTTACTGATTGACCTTGATGGTAACCAGCGAGTGTAGTTGTTGGTGCAGTGCATGGATCTCTTTCTCAGTATCCTCAACGTGTTTGAATAGACTCGCTTGGGCTTCTGCCCCGGCCTTGATCAAGAGCTCGGCCCCCTGATGGCGGTTTTTCACTACCCCGGTGGTGACTAGCTGGTCAATGCGCGCGCGTGTTTCGGTATTTACCTGGATGAGCATACAGTTGGCGAGTTCTTCCGCTCTAGCCGATGTTGCCCGGCCTAGTGCTGATAGCAGATCCACCGTAGTATCAAGCATCCCGTGCAACGTATTGCCCACTGTGTCTTCTGCTTCTGGAGGCGCGCTGGTAGGATTCTTCGCCTGCGTGGCTTGCTGATTCATCTCTCTCCTCCTGAATTAGTTACTTTTTTTTCTTTGATATTGATTTGCACAGTTTGGCGTAACTGTACCCGCAGCGCCTCAATCTGTTCCGTGATCTTCCCGATCTCGGTGAAGAGCTCTTTGTTGGTTTTGATGCCCTCGGTTATGAGGAACGCGGCGCTCTCCGAACGGCTCTTGGTGATTTCTGCTTCAATTAGCATGTCCAACTTTTGCAGTGACGCATCATTCACGCGCACCATGACCACGTTGGCACGGTTCTCCAACGCGGTACTGAGGGTTTTGCTGATAGATTCAAACGCGTTCTTTAGACTGTTCATTTGAGGATTCTCTTCTTCGTGTTCCTCTGTTGCGGTAGCCTTTGTTGCTGACTGATTCTCGTTCATTTCGCGCCTCCTTGTAATGCCGTTAGTTGTAATGTCGTTACATGTAATAGTATAACGGCATTCCGTGGATTTGTCAAGGGGCAATTTCCCGAAAAATAGTTACTAATTAGGCGTGATAGACCTCCGAGGTCTGGGTAGCGGTTTTGTTGGTCAAAGTACCTGTCAAGACCGCGATTTCGCCACCGAGTGGCGGATTTGGGTTAGACCTCCGAGGTCTGGAACAAAAATTATTGGTTAGCAGGTGGTTTCTTTGGTCGGAGCGATTTTCTTGAAAGTCCCATTAGCAAACTTGCAGCTTGGTTCTTATAATAGCCTAAAGGCCCGCCGAGATATCTCGGCGGGCCTTTAGGTGTGGCTGGCAGAATCGGACTAATTTTTAACCCATCCCCCGTATACTGCGTCCCAGCTGGGCCAAGCGCGCGGCCATGGCATATTCCGGGACCTGAAACTTCTCGCTGACATTGATTAGCGTGACCCAGGGCCAGCGAGTGGCTCGCGAAATCCATTTTTTTGGAATGAGTAGCGCGGCGGCGAAGTGGTGCGCCGCCGCCTTGTTATAGGGCATATTGCCGCCGCTGGCGCTCTCTTGACGGCAGATTTCTCGGTGGAGTAAACGCGCTACGGCCATGCGATACTCGTGGTGATGTTCTCCAATACCAAAGACTAGTGAAAGGTCCGAAATTTCTATGGCCCCTAGCAAATCAGAGGGCGGAGATTTTAGAATTTGCTCAATGTGAATAGGCGGCTCCTTAAAATCATAATAGTCTATGATTTGCTGGGCCAGAGCTTCTATTAGTTTTCCTTCATTTTTAGTAAGGGTGGAAGGCACAGATGCTATTCCTCCGTCACGTTATGGAACTCACTGAAAGGGATAGCCGTCAGAGTTTGCGTAGATCCCATGCCTAGCGAGTGTAACAGGAGTGAGATTTTGGCTGTGATGGTGGCATCCGGTGACTCGAAGATATGGAGGAAATCAAATTCACCCAATAATACGTAACTGGCGGTACGTTTCACCTCGGGGTATTCTGAGTCCAACCGCCGGTTCAACTCTTTGTCTATCTCTGCTAGTGATTTTATTTCCCCTGGCCGGTGCAGGGAGAGCTTGGAGAGTATTACAAAGGTAGTCATCGTACACCTCCTTGGTTAGCCATCATTATAAACCAAACCCGATTATTTCCTAATCAACTTCCAACTTTCGAATTTTGACCTCTGGCTTTCGACCTTCGACCTCTGCCGTTTGACTTATTACCCCCTATCCTAACCGTCCAAATTGAGATGCCAATTCTTTCATTGAAATTTGCAGAATGGTGGGGCGGCCATGCGGACAAGTCCGGGGATTGCGCGTCTGCTCCAAATCTTGGATCAGGGTGCGCATCTCCTCTGGGGGGAGTACCTGGCCTCCCTTGACCGCTGCTCGTTTGCAGATCTTGAGCACGGTCTCTTTTTCCAGCTCTTCCCGGACAGGAGAACGCTCCAACTCACTGCTCGCGATATCGGCCAGCAGCTCCTGCGGAGAGATATTTCCCAGTGGGGCGGGAGTGGAGCTCACTTTGAAGGTACACGCACTGACCTTCTCCACCTGGAGGCCTAAGGAGCTGAGAGTGGGCAGCTGCGCTTCCAGACGCGCGGCCTCATCCGCCGGTAGCGTGATGGTCTGTGCTGTTAACAGTGGTTGCGCGGGCACATCGCCGGTGGCCCAGGCACTGCGCATCCGCTCATAGAGCACCCGCTCGTGGGCGGCATGTTGGTCAATGAGATAGAGACCGTCTGGCCCTTCGGCCACGATGAACATGCGGGCCACTTGTCCGATGATACGCAGCGGCGGGAGTTGCGCTGGTTGGTGTTCTTCTCCCGCTGGCGGCGTGGCTCTGGACGTGGGGCGAGCGGCGGTCGGCGCGGAGCTCTCGGTGGCAGTGGGGAGTGCGGGGGAAGAGCTTTGCTGCTTAGCGGAGCTCGGTAATGTGAACTGCCGCGATGGTTGGAGCTGTTGCAAGCGCGTGCGGAGCGTCTGCTCCGGCGGGGCGGCTTGCGCAGAGCGGCGTTGCGGCTGCCACGGCGTGGCGACGGGCGCTTGAGCGATCACGGTAGCGCGCACCGCGCGCTGCACGGCGCGGAACACCTCGTCGGCCTTGCGGAACCGGACCTCCGTCTTAGCCGGGTGTACGTTGACGTCCACATCTTCTGGTGGCATCTCAACCCGCACAAAGGCGATGGGATAGCGTTTGGTCGGCAGCAATGTGTGATAGGCTTGAATAATGGCGTAGGTGATCCGCAGATCCTCCACCCAACGACCATTGATCATCAAGGTGATGTAGCCGCGATTGGCGCGGTGGATATTCGTGGGACCGACAAACCCGCGCACCTTGATTGTGTGCTGCGCGGTCAACTCCTCCGCAATCTCCAAGAGGCTGCCGCCTACCTCTAAGCCATAGACGTTGAGCAACACCTCGCGCGGATCGCCATTGCCAGGCGTCCGCAAAGTTTCGCTCCCCTCGTGCAGGACGCGGAAAGCGACCTCTGGATAGGCGATGGCATAGCGGGTGAGGAAAGCGTTGATATGGCGCCGTTCGGTGCGCTCGGTGCGGAGGAACTTGCGGCGGGCCGGCATGTTGTAGAAGAGATCGGTGATGCGCATCTCCGTTCCCGTGGGGCGGCCGGTGGATGCACGGTGGACGATTTGGCCGCCTTCCAACCGCAACCGGATGCCCGTTTCGTCATCTTGGCTGCGCGTGGTGCAGGTGATGCGGCTCACAGAGGCGATGCTGGCCAGCGCTTCACCGCGAAAACCAAGTGAGGCGATCTCTTCCAGATCGG
>JAIOSN010000103.1 GCA_021107605.1 Anaerolineae bacterium
GAGAAAGCGGCCCGGCGTCATTTTGTCGAAGGATACCCCTTCAACCTTCCATCCGAACGTCTACACTTTCTAGCTTGCCCCGGTAATAGAACTTGAACGCCAGCCGGGTCCAGCCGTCCGGTAACTGGGGATGGGTCTCCCAACCATTCTCGTGGATCCGCAAACCGCCAAATCCCAAAACGGCGGCCTGCCACAACCCACCCGCACTGGCGCCATGGATACCGTCACCGGCGTTATGGCGCACATCCAGCAAATCGGCGCGCGCCGCCCGCATAAAGTGCTCGTACCCGGCAGCGTGGTCCCCCACACGACAGGCCATGATCGCGCTGATGCTGGGTCCCAGGCTGGAACCGTGCTCGTGATCGGTGCGAGGGCTGTAGTATTCGTAATTGATTCGCACCTGCTCCAGACTGAAACGCTCGGCCAATGAATACTGGAGCATCAGTACATCCGGCTGTTTGATGATTTGTGTGGCGGCGCAGCCCTCGATACCGAGCAATTGTGGCATTGATTCCGTCCGGGCCAGATCGCGCAACGTTGCGATATCGGCATCTACCAGGTCGAAATAGCCCGCGAACTGCTCAATCAACCCAGTCTCTGGATTTTCCAGCCAATACATGCAGCTGATGACGTCAGCCCAATGCGCCAGCCGGGCCTCGTTAAGGTCCAGGGCCAGTTGCAGCTCAGCGTGCCGGGCCGGACATGTCCGTTTCAGCCAGACCAGCAGCTCCAGGGCCGTCGCCAGATGCCATTGGGCCAGAACGTTGGTGAAGGCGTTATCGTCAATGCGATCGTGATACTCGTCCGGACCGACGACGTTACGGAAATGATATTTGCCGTCATCCTCTAGCTGGGCAGCGCTGGCCCAGAACTTAGCCCCTGCCAACACCAGCTCGGCGCCATAATCCCGCATCCAGGCATCATCGCCGGTGACCCGCCAATATTGCACAGCTCCATAGGCGATGTCTGCAGTGATGTGGATCTCGATGTCGCCGGTTCAAATGCGGATGAGTTGCCGCCGATCAGTAGCAGATGTCCCCCAGATCGGCGTGACCTCGCGGCCATCCCCGGCGCTTTCCCAGGGGAACTGTGCGCCTTCGTAGCCGTTGGCTTGAGCCTTTTCTCGCGCGCCCGGCAGATTGTGCCAGCGGTACATCAACATGTTGCGGGCCAACGCCGGTTGAGTGAAAGTGAACAGCGGCAACATGAAGCTCTCGGTATCCCAGAATATGTGATGCCGGTAGCCGAACCCGCTCAACGTCTTAGCGCCGATGCTGGCCCGGTCGGTGTGGCGTGGTGCGGCGATCAGCAGTTGGAAAATGTTGAAGCGCAAGGCCAGTTGGGCCTCAATGTCACCTTCCACCACCACGTCCGAGGCCTCCCAATACCTGGCCCACTCAGCATCGCTGGCGGCGCGTAGAGCCGCATAACCTTGCGTTGCGGCCTCTTGAGCCACAATCGTGGCTTCCCGCACCGGGTCGGCGGACTCGTTACCGGTGACCACACCGACGAACTTGTCCAGGGTCAAGCTCTCGCCATCCCGTAGCGTGACCCGGCGTTCCACGGCCGGCTGTCCGTCGGCGTCGCAGGTACTCACGGACCAAGGAACGGTGCTCTGCGTGTTAACAACCGCCGCCACGGATAGATCAATACCTGTGCTCCGGGTGCGCACCTGCAAGCGCGCCCGGTCCGGCGTCTGTTCCTGGTCAAGCAACTGCCAGTGCAGCAGACCGGTGTTATCCACGTGAGCGTCCAGTCCGGTGCGCACCCGCAACGCGGCTTCGCCTTCAACTAGCTGAACTTGCACCCGTGTGGCCGCAACGTGCGGATCAGTCAGACTGGTAAAGCGCTCGAAACGTAACTCTATGATCGGGCCATCCGGCGCCGGACGCCAGCGCAACGCGCGCGAGAGGACACCGGTGCGCAGGTCAAGCTGCCGGCGATAGCTCCGTACCTGGCCCCGGTCTAGCCGAAAACGGACGTCGTTGACCCAAATGTCCACTCCCCACCAGCGAGGAATGTTAGCCAGCTCGGTGAAGTTGATTGGCATATCGTCCCATATCCGGTGGATGAAACTGGCCGCTGCGTTACCGGGATACCCCTCCTCAAAATCGCCCCGCACACACATATAACCGTTACCAATCGTAAACACCGTTTCCTGGTGGTTCTGACTGGCGGGATTGAAGGTTGGTTCGGCCAAGACCCACGTGGCATCCTCCGATGCGCCCTGGATGTCAACTAGGTCGAAGATGGTGGCTTGCAAATCCATTAAAAGTTCATCTCCTGAGTCGTGAATTGCGGATTGAGCATTGGACATTGTATGACTTCGTCATTCTGCCCCCCTACTGCTACTCACTACATGGGACAATACTAGAGGCGCGGACGATCAATTCTGGCTGTAGCAAGATGTGTGGTTTTGCAGAAAGCTGTCCCTTGACGAGATTCACCAGCATGGTCACCAACCGCTCGCCCACTTCAGCGATAGGCTGGCGTAAGCTGGTCAGCGGGGGACGCAAGAAGCGAGCCATCGGCGCATCGTCGAAGCCAACCACGGCCAGATCACGACCGGGTTCCAGCCCCGCGTCCCAGGCCGCGTTGAGCACGCCCATGGCCATCAAATCGGTCAAGGCAATGATCGCGCTGGGCCGGTGCGCCGCCGGGAGGGCCAGCAAGCGTAGGGCGGCGGCATACGCATCCGCGTAGACATTCTCCCGGCGTTCAATCCACTCCGGTTCAACCGGTAATCCGGCTTCTTCCATCGACTCCAGATAACCTTGTAACCGGAACTGGCCGGTCAACGATGCTTCAGGCCAGGCTAGACAGGCGATACGCCGGTGCCCTTGTGCGATCAAGTGCTGAATGGCTATCCGCACACCAGCAGTGCCATCCACGTCCACCCAGGGAAAGTCCCAGTCCACGTTAGAGCGTCCAAAAGCCACAAAGGGGAATTCGTTCTCCAACAATCTATGCACACGCCGGTCGTCCAGGTTAGTGTTGGAGAGCACGAAGCCATCCACCTGGCCTGTCCGTACCATCTCCGCATAGGTGTCCAACTCGGCATCAACGCTCGAATTAGGAAATGTCAGCAAGTGATAACCATGACGAGCTGCGGCCTCGGCCATGGCTTGCAGGAAGCGATCCAGAATGGGATCAAACTGGTCAGGGAAGTTAGGCTGCCAGGAATAGCCGAAGAGGCGGGTTTCACTGGCCCGTAGGTTGCGGGCGGTGATATTGGCTCGATAGCCCAAGCGCTGGGCCGTTTCCTTAACCTGTCGTTTGGTTTCCGAGGCGACATCTGGGTAATTATTCAGGGCTTTGGAGACAGCGGAAACGGAGATTCCCAGTTCTGCGGCGATATCCTTAATGGTGACAGACATGCGATTTTTTCTCTCTTTGCCGGTTCCCTAAAACGTTTTCGGAGTGTCCGTATTATAATCGAAAACGTTTTAGTTGTCAAGAGAGAAAGGTAAATGGGGAGGTAAATAACGGGACTTTCAATATGACTGAGTCTGCCAGAGCAATCTCTCGCGTAACATCAGATCGGTATTGCGAATTTTGAAAGCGAGTTCCTCAGCAATGTTACGCATGAGATTATAGCCCAACTCATGATCCTTCTCACACAACCGCAAGAGGTCCTGCCGGCTGACAAACAACAAGCAAGTCTCTGGGGAAGCCGCGCGCGCGGAAGCAGAACGTAGTCCCCGGTCAACCAAACCAATCTCGCCAAAGGTCTGACCTGGGCGTAAGGTTACAATCCCGGTTGGGCCGGGGACGCGTTGACCGCGCGCCACGATGATGCTCGGATCAATAATAATCTCCACATGCCCTTCCACGATGATGTAGAGCTCATCGCTGGGAGCGTTCTCCTTTACAATCAACTCACCTTCTTCAAAGCGCACCTCTTGACAGACGCCAGCAATGGCTTCCAGGTGTTTTTTGGACAACCCGTAAAAAATATCTGTATCTCGCAAAGTACGTAAATACTGCATAAGAGATTCCCTCCTAAGGATAAGTCCCTAAATTTTTTCGCCAGTTTTTCTGGACGCAGAATTAACGAAACCAGAGCCAGTATATCCCGAAAGTGAAGTATAGCAAAAACGGGCAGCCTTATCGGCTGCCCGTTTTTGGTAGTGACCCGCACAGGATTCGAACCTGCAACCAAGGGTTTAAGAGACCCCTGCTCTGCCAAATTGAGCTAGCGGGCCAGATTTGGATTCGCGCTCAACAAGCGATAATATACCATATCTCTTTTGATTTACAAGCAGATGCAGGACATTTAATCTATGCTACAATAGCAATATGCTATTCAGGAAAAAAGGAAGAGAGGCCGGATGAATATTTTTTTCATGACTGGAGAGACCAGAGAAGATAAACATATCATCTCGCAATTGCGAGCGAGCGGCGATTTTTCCGTCCACCAACTAGCAGATATCCCCAGTTTGTTAGCCGCCTTGGCTGAACAAACTCCTGCTGCGGTTCTCATGCGCGCATCATTGCTCCAGCAAGCAACCAATTATCTCCACCACGCGGAAAGGGTACCGGCTGCTCCCCCGCTCTTCCTCTTACACCTCCTTGAGGGAGAGGAAGAAGAACCAACACCGGTATCTCCTGACGCCTCCCCGCACGGAGCTCGCCATCTCTACCTTGCACCGAACGAACTAGAACTACTTCCCCAACAACTCGCAGCGCTGATAACAGAGAAAGAAGCGACTCTCAACTCCATTCTCCAGACAATTTTCCAATTAAGCCCCCTCTTGCTCACCGAGTTTGATCTGGACAGACTCTTGCAACGCATCATCACCGAAACCGTCAAACTACTCCCCCTCGCCGAGTCCGGCAGTCTCCTGCTGCTGGAAGATGATTTCTTTGTCTTCCGTGCGGTGACAGGTTACGATGAACGGCTGAAAACAGTTCGCTTGCCCAAGGCCCATCCCTTTCTATCCGCACTGCAAGCGGGGGAGACTCTCCACATCCCCAAAATCGCGGCTGAAGATCGTCGGATGTTACCCCCAGATTTGGCGCAGCAGTTACATCAATATGGCCACACAGAAGAGATAGAGGATACACTGGTCGTGCCGCTGCGACTGGAGGAAGAACTCATCGGCTATCTAACCGTAGATAGTTTTGTCCCCGGTCAAAAATTCAGTTCCACAACGGAGCAAGCGCTCCACTACTTCGCCACGCTGGCTACGATTGCCATCCATAATGCACGGCTGTACAGTGCCGAGCAAGCAGCGCGTTCGTTGACGGCGACCTGGCAAGAGATTGGTCATGAACTGACCTCAACCTTAGATCTAGATACGGTGTGGGATCACCTGCTAACCTCCCTTACCCGTTTCATCGACTATGATGCCACCTATGTATTATTAAAAACCAATGCTGATTTCCAAATCGTCCGGTGGTATGGGCGTAAAACAAAACCAGCTAACGGAATACACGACCCGCATTACTCATTGGAAAAAAACCGCAATCTGCGGATGGCTGCCCAACAACGTGCTCCAGTATTAGTACACGATACCAGAAAATACACCGGCTGGATTGATACGCCAGGGACAGAGTGGATTCGCTCCCACATCTCCACCCCGCTCTTCCTGCATGACGAGCTAGTCGGTTTTATTGAGGCATCCAGCGCTACCACTGCCGCCTTCCAAAAAAAAGATGGTGAGATTTTAGCCTCGCTGGCCCCCCTGGCCGCCATCGCCTTGCACAACGCCCAACAATACGCGGAGTTACAACAACGCACCGAGACATTAAAGGATATCCGCCAAGTGGGAGTGGAACTGAACACCTATCAAGATACCCCCGCAATTCTCCAACGTGCGCTGACCTACGCCATGCACTTCACCCAAGCCACCAGCGCGACCTTCTTTCGTTACGATCCCCAAGAGCAGCGGCTGACTCAGGCGGAGAGCACCGGGACCGCCAGCGCGGCGGCTGAACACCGCCGCGCGCCCCGTGGGGGAATCGCGGAACAGGCGTGGGCAGCACAGAAACCTATTCTCTGCTCAGCTGAAAGCGTGTTGCAGGAATCTCCGACTGGCGCAGAGCTGCCGGCCTCGATCGCGCTACCGGTGACTTGGCAAACAAAGCAACTCGGCGTGTTGACGCTCTGCCATCACACCCGCCGGCCACTCTCCACCCACGAGATAAGACAACTTGACCTCCTCACCCAGCAAATCAGTATGAATCTCTATCGTTCTTATCTACTGCAAACCCTACGCCGCGACAGAGATAAGATGACGGCGCTAGCCAAGATCGATCAGAAAATCGTGGGGCTAACCCAAACCTCAACAGAAGCCCTCAAAGCCATCCTGGGATATGCCGTGGAACTAGTGGAAGTCCCCAAAGGTATCATTGCGCTAGCAGAAAATGCCGATCCTGCGCAGATCACCATGCACACGCTGGGTCTACAGAACCCTGTGAGCACGATAGAAAAATTCAGAGCGTCCTGGAGCGCTATCTGCCGGTTGCATACCCGCCGGGGAGCAAAAGAGTATATTGCCATACAAGACCTCTCCCAAGAATTACCGGAGTATCTACAACTTGCCCCTCACGATAAAGGAGCACTGTTGAGCGCCCCGCTCTGGATCCAGGGCGCTGTCGCCGGCGTGCTGATCCTGATAGATAACCAACCACATCATTGGCAAACTGAGGAGATCACGCTAGCGCGCATGTTAGCGCAGCAAGCAGCTATCGCGCTAGAAAAGGCACTCTTAATCCAAAAGCTAGAACGACGTTTAGCGGCTACCGAGGCGTTAAATCGCATCTTAAGTACCGTCAACACCCAGCTAGATCAGGATGATATTCTCTCATACGCCAGCGAGAAAACCAAGACCTTATTAGGAGTTTCCCTGGTAGCGATCAATCTCTATACAGGAAAACGCTCCTGTACTTACTACCCGGAACACCCATTGTCTTCTCCAAATCTACTCCAACGTTTCCAAGAGATTCCCCGTCTGCAAAGCATCCTCCGACAACAGGTCACTATCCGCTTCACTGACATTCACCAGACCGCCCCCGACATCATCCCGGCGCTACCAGCACCAACGCATGGCCTCTTGCTCATTCCCCTGATAATGCGCGGCGAGGCCATCGGTATTTTGACGTTGGCGACGGATACTCCCCACCCCTTCACCGAGCATGAGGTCGCGCTGGCCAAATCCATTGCCAATGCTATCACTCCCGCCCTGGAGAATGCTAAACTCTATCAAGAAGCTCAAGAAGCCCGCCAAAACATTCAACAGGCCTACGACGATCTACACCGCTTAGATATTATGAAATCACAATTCATTCAAAATGTCTCTCACGAGCTGCGCACTCCGCTCTCTATCGTCAAAGGTTATGTGGATTTGCTGGTCAAGAGAGAGGTGGTCACTACGAATGATTCTCTGGCGAAGCCATTAGCTGCGGTCCAGGCTCATGCCAACGAACTGGTGGATATTGTCGAGGCTATCACCACCCTAGAGAATATGGAAGTGGGCACCATGAATATCCGCCCGCAACCTATTCTCCCCATCTTTCAGCGGGCAATCCAGGCAACCCTGCAAAAGAGCGTGCGCCGCAAGGTGCAACAAGTGGAGGAGCTACCGGCCGAACTACCGCGAGTCAACCTTGATTCCCGGCAGCTAGGGCTAGCCATTCTCCATTTGCTGGATAATGCCATCAAATTCAGCACCGCCGGCCATAATATCTGGATACGCGCCTGGGAGGAGGAAGAGCTGGTCTATTTCCAAGTAGAAGACGAGGGGATCGGAATCGCCCCGGCAGAGCAGTCTCACATCTTCGAACGTTTCTATCAGGTGGATGGGAGCATGAGTCGCCAGTACGGCGGGATGGGATTAGGACTAGCTATCGTCAAGGCCGTGATTGAAGGGCATCGAGGAAAAGTCTGGGTGGAGAGCGCCGGAGTGGAACAAGGTAGCACATTTACCTTCTCCTTACCGGTTTACCAACCTCGCCAGGGGTCAAAATGAATCCCTATCTTCATCCCTACGCCAGCTGGTTGGCGATCTGGCTTAGTTTGGTAACACTCGCCACCGCCTGTACCCCCGCCACGCCGCCCCCCCCGTCGGGAGAGGGAGACGTATTATTCAACGACGACTTCGCTGTCGCCAGCTCCAATTGGGCGCTATTTGATACCCCGGAGGGCGCAGCCTATCTTCAGCAAGAGCGTCTCTACTTAGAA
>JAIOSN010000156.1 GCA_021107605.1 Anaerolineae bacterium
ATAAGACTTTCCCCACCATGGATTGTTCTATCTGCATCGAAGCGCCTAAGATGGTGGACGTGGGTAAAAATCCCTACATTCATCTGCTGACTTACGCCGAGGTCCGCAAGGTGGATGGTTATATCGGTAACTTCAAGGTCAAGGTGGAGCAGAAACCGCGTTATGTGGATGCGGATAGTTGTACCGGCTGTGGTCTCTGCGAGGATGTCTGCCCGATCACCGTACCCAACGAGTTCGAAGATGGGATGGGGCCGCGCAAGGCGATCTACGTGCCGATGGCTCAAACCGTCCCGGTTACTCATACCATCGACATGGATGCTTGTATTGAGTGTTATAAGTGTGTGGAAGCCTGTGGCGATCTCTCCGCCATTGATTTCGCGCAGGAGCCGGAAATTATTGAGCTGGAGGTGGGGACCATAATTGTGGCGACCGGCTATGATACCTGGGACCCAACGCCGCTAGAAGAATACGGTTTCGGCGAGTACGAAAATGTGCTGACCATGATGGAGATCGAGCGGCTGCACTGTGCCGGCGGGCCGACCATAGGCGAGTTTATCCGACCCTCCGACGGCAAAATCCCCGCGAGTCTGGCGCTGATCCAGTGTGTTGGCTCGCGCGATAAGCGGTACAATGAATACTGCTCCGGTTTCTGCTGCATGTACACCATCAAGAACGCGCTGCTCCTCAAATGGCTCTATCCAGAGATGGATATCACGATCTTCTACATTGACTTGCGCGCGCCGGGCAAGACTTACGAGGAATTTTACGAGCGGGCGCGCGAGGCGGGAGTTCACTTTATCAAAGGGCGGCCTTCTGAGGTGGTGGAAGATCCGGCGACGAAGAACCTCATCGTCCACGCGGAAAACGCGACGTTGGGTGAACACGTGGCGCTGGAAGTGGAAATGGTCGGGTTGGCGACGGCCGCGATCCCCTCCGAGGGAGCTGCCGACCTGGGGCGCGTGCTGACCGTGGCGAATGACGGCCATGGTTGGTTCTTGGAGTCGCACCCCAAGCTCAAGCCGCTGGACACGCCGACCGAAGGTATCTACCTGGCCGGTTCTGCGCAGGGGCCGAAGGATATTCCGCAGTGTGTGAGCCAGGGTAGCGGCGCGGCTGGCCGCGCCGCCCGCGTGCTGATGGCGGATGAATGGGAGATTGATCCCATCGTGGCCTATATCTGGCCGGATCGCTGTCTCAATGCTACGGGCGGTAAATGTACCATCTGTTACGATGTCTGTCCTTATGGCGCGGTGATCAACAAGCCCGGCACGGGAGAACCAAGCCAGATCATCCCGGCCAAATGTCACGGCTGCGGGACGTGTGTGGCCGAATGTCCTGCCAACGCGATCACGCAGCATCACTTCACCGATGGGCAGGTGATCGCGCAGATCCACTCCTTGCTGGCGGACAATCCGGAGGGCAAAGTCTTAGCCTTCACCTGTCGTTGGTGCAGTGGCATGGGCGCCGATAACGCCGGCACCGCGCACTTCGAATATCCGGCGAACACTCGCATCATCATGGTGATGTGCGCCGGGCGCGTGGATCCAGATTTTGTGATGGAAGCGTTCCGGCTGGGCGCGGGGGCAGTGCTCGTCTCTGGCTGCCATCCCCAGGATTGTCATTACATCAGCGGGCGGCAGTATGCGGGCGACCGGATGGAGCGTGTCGCCAAGCAGCTCACGCGCTTGGGAATCTCGCCGGAGCGTTTCCGCGTGGAATCGGTCTCGGCGACCGAGGGGGCGAAGTGGGCGCGCATTATGAAGGAGCTGAGCGGGACGTTAGACGAATTAACCGCAGCCAAGATCAAGGAGGAGAACGCGCTGGCTAACCCGAAACTTACCCGCCGGCTAAAGCGGATGAAGCAAGTACCGGGAGTGGCTCCGGTGCTAAGACTGAGTGAGGAAATGTGCTTGCAAGGTTTGCAGGAAGGAGGCCACTGATGGATAAGACGATGAATCCTTTCTTGCTAGAGGTTATGGAAAAGCCCGGCGGGGATAAAGTACAGCATTGTATCCAGTGCTCCACTTGTTCTGGTTCCTGCCCGGTGATCGAAGAGATGGAGTACGGGCCGCGACGCATCATGTACCTTATTCAGTCGGGCGCGGAGGAGCAAGTGCTCTCCTCGCATGATATGTGGCATTGCGTCTCCTGTTACTCTTGTACCAGCCGCTGTCCGCGCGAGATTCCCATCGCCGAGCTGATGGCTTCATTGCGTGCGCTGGCGGTGGAGAAAGGCTATGCGGAGGATAAGGAGGCCAAGTTTGGGCAGGCATTCGCCGAGACTTACCAGCACCACGGGCGTCTCTTCGAGCCGGAGTTGATGTTGCGGTACTACCTGCGCTCCTGGGACATCAAAGGTCTGTGGGGGATGCTGCCGTTGGTGTTGCCGATGCTCCTTAATGACAAATTACCTTTCTGGCCGGAACGGATCGCGAACCCAGCAGTAATGACGGCAATGTGTCAGGATACAGTGCCGGGAGAGGAACATCCCCCGAAGAAGCGTTCATCCTGGTGGGGCTGGTTACTTGGAACTCTGATCATGTTCGGTGACGCCATTTATGGCGCGCTGCTCTGGATGGTGGGACTGCTCAGTTTAGAGGAGGAACTATGAGATACGCTTATTATCCCGGCTGTAGTTTGCAATCTGGGGCTAAGGAATATGATCTTTCCCTGCGCGCGGTTTTCGCCCGGCTGGGGATTGAGCTGGTGGAGATAGCGGATTGGAGTTGTTGCGGGGCCGTCCACGCTGAGGGTAAAGCTAATATCAACCTCTCGGCGCGTAACTTGGCGTTGGCCGAGGCGCAGGGAATGACGACCCTCGTCGCTCCGTGTAGCGGCTGTTATTTGAACTTGCGACGGGTGGCCAAAACGGTGGCTTCGGGTAAAAAGATGCGGCAGCAGATCAACGCGGAGTTGCCGGGTGAATTGGAAATCACCACCGATATGGAGGTTCTGCACCCGCTTTATCTGCTTATCGAGGAGTATGGGTTGGAGAAAATCAGAGAGCAGGTGACGCATCCGCTAACCGGTCTGCGGGTGGCGAGTTACTACGGCTGTATGCTGACCCGCCCCAAAGATAGATTCGATAGCCCGGAGAAACCTAAGGGGCTGGATGATCTGATGCGGGTTTTAGGCGCCGAGGTGGTGGCTTTTCCTTACCAGGCCAAATGTTGCGGCGGCGCGCTGGCGATCTCTCATTCTGATGTTACGGTCAAGCTTTCGGGCAAAGTGCTGGGTTCGGCCAAAGCGCGGGGGGCGGACGTGGTGACGTTGGGTTGTCCGATGTGTCATACCGCTTTGGACCTCTATCAGCATAAGACAGAACGCGCGCTGAAACAGACACTTGATCTGCCTATCCTCTACTTCACCCAACTTATGGGTTTGGCGTTGGGGGTTGATAAGGAGCAGTTGGGGTTAAAACGGCATATCGTTTCCACCGCGCCGGTGGTGGCGCGCGTGAGCGAGAAAGCGAGGAAGCGAGAAGGCGAGGAAGCGAGAAAGCGAGAAAGCGAGAAAGCGAGGAAGCGAGAAAGCGAGAAAGCGAAAAAGCGAGAAGGCGAGGAAGCGAGGAAGCGAGAAGGCGAGGAAGCGAGGGTGGTGGTATGAAACGAGGAGCGATACGCAAAGAGAAGACGGCGCATCAAATTGTGCTGGAACGCAAGATGGTCACGCATCACGACGTGATGACGTGGAATTTGGATCACTGTGTGGGCTGCCAGCTAGGAGCCAACATCTGCCCGCTGGACGCGATCACCCATGTGGATGGGAAGTTGGAGAATGGCCGCATGATCGTGCGTCAGGGCGTGGATATTGATCCGGAGAAATGTGTTCTCTGTGGGATGTGTGCGGTGATGTGCCCGGCCAACGCCATCGAGATCAGCGTTAATGGCGAGTCGGTGAATCCCGTCCAAGAATATGAGACCTTCCCGGAATTGATTGAGTCCAACAGATTTGACG
>JAIOSN010000169.1 GCA_021107605.1 Anaerolineae bacterium
AACAGAATTGAGAGAATTGGCCCCTGGAGTCTACGCCTACATCCAAACCGGTGGCACCTGGTTCGTGAGCAACGCCGGGCTGATCGTCGGACCAGAAGACGCGCTAGTTGTGGATTCCCTGGCCAACGAAAAGATGGTACAGGCTTTCATTGCCCACATCAAGCAAGTAACCGCTCTGCCCGTCAAATGGTTGATCAACAGCCACGGGCACGGCGATCATACTTGGACTAACCATTTTTTCCCCCAGGCTCAGACCATCTGCCACAAACTCTGCCGAGAGATGACGCTAGCAGAAATGAAAATCGGTCCCCAGGTCTACGGTGCCATGTTCCCCCACCTAAACTTCGCTGAGGCTAAAGGCACTCCCCAAGATATCACCTTTGAGAAAGAACTCACCCTCTACCAGGGGGATCGGGAAATTCGACTGATCTACAACGGCCCGGCGCACACTAAAGGCGATATCTTCATCTACCTGCCGGACGAAGGGGTCGTTTTCTGTCAAGACCTCCTCTTCTACCGGTGTACCCCGCTGGCATTAGCCGGGTACGTCTCCGGCTGGATCGATACTCTTGAGCTACTGGCCAACCTGGATGCCAAAGTATACGTACCAGGTCACGGGCCGGCAACCGACAAATCCGGGGTGTTGGAGAGTCGTGAGTATCTGAGCTACATCCGCGACGAGGCCCGTCAGCGTTTCGATGCCGGAATGGAGGCCTTCGCAGCAGCCCGTGATATTCCTCTGGGGAAGTTTGCTACGTGGGCGGACCCTGAACGGATTGTTCCCAATGTGGAGCGACTTTATAGCGAATTTAGCGGGAGGGAACCGGGCGCGCCACTGAACGTCATGGCTATCTTCCCCAATATGAAACGTCTGGCGGCAGAATTGCACTCGCAGGCCAAGTAACAACTTGTTCTCTAGTCTGCCTAGGACAAACAGCTAAGGAGGTTTTTTTATGGTTTACCGCGCACAGGTATTAATTAGCAGCAGCCCGCAATGTATCGCCCAGGGGGCGCGGGAGGTAGCGGCTACCCTCCGGGAAGAGCTCGCCGCGCTAGAGTTGGCTAATGAGGTCCAAGTAGTAGAAGTTAGCACGCTGGGCCACGACGAACAAGGTCCGGAGCTGGTCATCTATCCAGAAGGGACCCAGTACGTAAACCTCACTACCGCCGGCGCCCGGCTAATTGTAGCCGAGCATCTGCTCAAGGGCCGGCCGGTAGAAAAATTGATCTATCAAGAACCGCCCAGTGAACCGCTCCCCCCGCCCTCCGCCAAAGAGGTGCGCGTGGTGCTGGATAACATCGGGAAGATTGACCCCGAAAATATCAACGACTATATCGCCTTAGACGGTTACGTCGCGCTGGGTGAAGTGCTCTCCGCGATGGAGCCGGATGACGTGATCGCCGAGATGAAGAAATCCGGTTTGCGTGGCCGTGGGGGCGCGGGGTTCCCCACCTGGCTCAAATGGATGTTTGCCCGCCGGGCGGATAGCGAACAGAAGTTCGTGATCTGCAACGCCGACGAGGGCGATCCCGGCGCGTTTATGAACCGCCGCGTCCTGGAAGGCGATCCCCACGCGGTGCTGGAAGGCATGGCGATCGCAGCCTACGCCATCGGCGCGCAACAGGGCTACATCTACGTGCGAGCTGAGTATCCCATTGCTATCAAGATCCTGCGCACGGCCATCAATCAGGCGCGCGAGTATGGATTGTTGGGCAAAAATATCTTCGAGAGTGGCTTCAACTTCGATATTGAGATCCGCATGGGAGCTGGCGCTTTCGTCTGCGGAGAAGAGACCGCACTGATGCAATCCATTGAAGGAAAGCGCGGAATGCCACTCACCCGGCCCCCATTCCCCGCCAATTCCGGCCTCTGGGGATACTCCACCAACATCAACAACGTGGAGACCTTGGCCAATGTCCCCAAAATCCTCCGGCGCGGGGCGGAATGGTTCGCTTCGATGGGCACGGAGAAGAGTAAAGGCACCAAGACCTTCGCCATCGCCGGGAAGGTGGAACGTACAGGATTGATTGAGGTACCCTTCGGCATGACCATCCGCGAGATCGTTTACGATATTGGGGGGGGAGTGCTAAACGGCAAAATATTCAAGGCTGTGCAGACCGGCGGGCCGATGGGCGGCTGTATCCCGGAGAAATACTTGGATCTGCCCGTTGATTACGAGAGTCTGGCTGAAGTCGGCTCCATGATGGGGTCCGGCGGTTTTGTGGTGATGGACGAGGACACCTGCATGGTGGATATCGCCCGCTTCTTTATGGAATTCACGCAGGATGAATCCTGTGGAAAATGTACTCCCTGCCGCGTCGGAACCCGCCGGATGTTGGAGATACTTAACGACATCTGTGCCGGGCGAGGAGAGCCGGGCGACATTGAGCGGCTGGAGTCACTGGCGGACTACATCAAGGAAGGATCCCTGTGTGGCCTGGGCAAGGGCGCACCGAATCCCGTCCTGAGCACCATCAAATACTTCCGCGACGAGTACGAGGCACACATCTACGCCAAGAAATGCCCGGCTAAGGTCTGCAAAAGCTTGATCGAATTTACCATTGACCCAGAGGCTTGCACCGGCTGCACCCGCTGCGCCCGCAACTGTCCGGTCAACGCTATCAGCGGGAAGCCGAAGGAGACACACGTCATTGACCCAGAAATCTGCATCAGCTGCGGCATCTGTGCGCAAGTCTGCCCGGTTGACGCGGTGCATGTGGAGTAAGATTAGTCAGATAGTCATTAGTCGGATGGTCGAATAGTCGTTAGTCGGATGGTCATTAGTCAGATAGACGGATAACCAAGATTGAAGATTACCAGACCACTAGACTATCTGACTACCAAGAGAGGTAAATATGAAAACAAATTTAACACAAATTCACGAAGTCATTAATCAACACGGAACAAATCGCGAAGCGCTGGTGGAGATCCTGCGCGATCTGAGCCAGAAGCTCGGGTATCTCACCACGGAGGCTATGGAAGTGGTAGCCACGCAGCTCAAGCTGCCCCCCAGCGAGGTCTTCAGCGTAGCCAGCTTCTACACCATGATCAACGTGGAGAAGCAAGGCAAGCACGTGATCAAGCTCTGCCAAGATGCGCCCTGCCACGTTGCGGGTGGCCGCGAAATCTGGGAAGCGTTGGAGCACGAGTTGGGTATCCAATTTGGGGAGACTACCACAGATGGATTCTGGACTCTCTTGCCCACCAGCTGCCTCGGACTCTGCGCAGTGGGCCCGGTCATGCTGGTGGATGATGAGCCTTACGGGAATCTCACCCCGGAAAAGGTTACGGCTATTCTGGATCACTACCGCGCTGGAGATGAGGATAGTGCATCCGAGCCATTGACGAAATTACCAGGAGGTGGGATATGATCCGCGCACGCATATTGATTTCTAGCGATTCTCTCAGTCTTTCACGCGGCGCTGAGGAGACGAAACTGGCATTTGAAGCCGAGCTATCCCGCTACGGGCTGCTGGACGAAGTCCAGGTCATGTACATGGGGCCGGCGGATCGCACCGATGCGTTGCCGTTGGTGATCATCTACCCAGAAGGGACCCGCTATGGCCCGGTCACGCCGGCAGATGCGGCCTACATCGTGGAGGAGCAGCTCTACAAGGGCCGCATTGTCGAGCATCTATTGGCCCCGCCAGAGATGTTGAGCGGTGAGATCACACATCTACCCGGTCGCAAAGGCGCCACTTACGCCCAAAAGCGCGTGGTCTTGCAGCGAGCCGGCAGCATTGATCCCACCGATATTGAAGAGTACATTGCCGAGGATGGATATTTCGCGCTGGGTGCCGTGCTCGGTGAATTCTCCCCACACGAGGTGGTGGAGACGATCAAAGAATCCGGTTTGCAGGGACGCGGCGGCGCGGGCTTCCCCACGGGGCTAAAGTGGTCTTTTGTAGAAAGTCAGCAGTCCGCCCAGAAATTCATC
>JAIOSN010000313.1 GCA_021107605.1 Anaerolineae bacterium
CGTAAGCGCCGGGCAGATCGCGGTCATCCACCGCCAGGTAGAAGGAGATCACGGCGTAGCTGGGTTTGTGCGTGAGATAAGCGTGCGGGCGATCCAAATAGTACCACGCCCAGCGGTCAGTAGTCCAACCGTAGGTCTGCTGCCCATCCCAGGTAAAGATGATTTCCCAGGTCAGGGAGGGCGCGGCGGTATCCAGATGTCCTTCGATGATCTCCTCCGCCAGATCGCCATCCCGATCCTCGAAGTAAACACCCGCCGTGCCGCGAAAGGCGCCCAAGAGGCGATATTCCCCCCCCTCCCAGACGTAGACGTGTAAGAACGTCTCGTGCTGCTCAGCATGCCCGAAGATCGCTATCTCCGGCCGCCCGTCAGCGTTGATGTCGCGGATCTCCACCTCACAAGTAGCATACTGCCCCAATCCAATGTCCGGCTCGCCCGGCTTGGGATGCGCGGCCGGCAAGGCGTAGAATTCCTCCCCGTCCAGGATAAAGGCGCTCAAGCGCGGCCCGGCCTCCGGTTGGTGAACGAGCGCCAGCCATTCTGGTTCCGCGTCGCCGTCGGTGTCCTCGTGGCGCAGACAGACCAGCTGGGCATCGCCGGCCGCCGCTTGCACGCGAGCCAGCCCGCGCTTCGCCGCCTCCGCAGCCAACACCGGATTAGGCGTGGCATAAGGTGTAGCGGTCGGCGTGAAACTCATAGTGGGAGTTGCGGGCGGTGCGGTAGCCGTGGCCACCGGCGGCGTGAAAGTCGCCGTGGGCGCTATGACGCCAGGAGACGGAGAACCGACACAGCCAAGCAAACTAAAGCCTATCAGAAGCACCAGTATCAAATATCGCACGTTTTCTTCTCCTCTAAAAGCCCTCACCGCAGAGACACAGAGGGCACTGAGATTTACTTAGCCAGCGGTTGAAACCCCGACTACCGACTACCAGACCACCCGCCTATTGCTTGCCCACCATCCGCAACGCTTTCCGCAACAACCAACGTTCCCACCGTTCCAGCGCCTCTCTCAATAGTTCCTCCGACTGCACCAGTGAGATGCGCAGATAACCTTCCCCGTATTCACCAAAAGCGCTACCCGGCGAGACGGAGACGCCGGTCTCTTCTAACAGTTCCTCAGTAAAAGCCGCGCTAGAGGCGAACTGCGGAGGAACCTCTGCCCAGACGTAGAGCGTGGCCTCATAAGGCGCATACCAAAGATTCATTCGATCCAGAGCGCGGGTGACTACCTCCCGCCGCTGCTGGTAGACCGCGTTACGCTCAGTGTACCAAGAGGCCGGCAAATCCAACGCCACCGCCGCCGCGCGCTGAATAGGGCGGAAGATACCCGTATCGCTATTGGTCTTCACCCGCGCGATGGCAGAGATAGCCTCCACGTTACCCACGACCATGCCCACGCGCCAACCGGCCATATTCGCCAACTTGGAGAGCGAGTTGAACTCAATCGCCACATCCATCGCCCCCGGAACCTGCAAGATGCTGGGTGGTTGGCTTCCGTCCCAAACCACCTCGCTATACGGGTTATCATAGGCTAAAAGGAGCTTATGTTGCCGCGCAAAAGCCACGGCTTCCACCAAAAAGTCCAAATCAGCGATAGCGGAGGTCGGGTTGTTGGGATAGTTGAGCCAGAGTACCCGCGCCTTACGCAGCACCTCGGCAGGAATAGCGTCGAAATCGGGGAGGAAGTCATTTTCGCGCAGCAGCGGCATCTGATATAACTCCGCCCCCACCAGCACAGCGGGATTACTGTAGGTCGGGTAGCCCGGATTGGGAACCAGCACCACACTGCCACGCTCCAAAAAAGCGGTGGGAAGATGTTGAATCCCCTCTTTGGAACCGATCAGCGCCAATACCTCACTCTCCGGAGCCAACGCCGCCCCAAAACGCCGTTGGTAGAAGTGCGCCACGGCGCGCCGGAACTCTGGATCGCCGTAGAAGCCCGCGTAACCGTGATTCTCCGGTTGGAGAGCAGCTTCGTTCAGAGTGGCAATAACAACATCGGGGGGGGGCATATCGGGGCTGCCGATATCCAGGCGGATCACGTCAACGCCCGCAGCCCGCAGCGCAGCGATACGCTTACCAATAGTAGCAAAGATATAGGTCGGTAAATTTTCGAGACGTTCTGCGATTTTCATTTTACTGTTCTCCTTGGTTAGAAGTTACAGGCTAAAAGTTACAGGTTAAAAGTTGAAAGTTAAAGGTTGAAAGTCCAAGGTTGCTTCTACTGAAAAGACCAAGAATTTCACCACGAAGGCACGGAGAGCACAGAGATTTTAGGATCAACCAGATTTCGGAAATCTTAACTGAAGCGTATTGCAGCTAGTCCTTATGACGAATAGCAAATGGCTAACCGCTAATGGCTAACCGCTACTGTCTACCGTATCCTTGCGGCAAACTATCCTCTTTTAGGGAAATCAACTCCCCAATGATACACCAGCCCGCATTTTTTGCCCACACCCATTAAAAGTCTCAGCACCTGAAGAACTGCACGCTGGCAACCAGGTTTCTGCCATTGATCACTCGTCACCTGCACAAAAAAAAGTATAATACTACTTCAGTTGATTGACTGGCAAAATTCCGGATTTGGCCCGCAAGTCTAGACCTCAGAGGTCTTACGAGGTCCTGGTGCATCAGTTTTTCGCTCAATACAGTAAGCTTGTGTTTACGACGCTCTTACCGGAGACCTCGGAGGTCTTAACTAAATCGTATTGGGATTAGCCCATTTTAGAAAAGGAGATTATCATGGCTCACATCACCCGCCTAGCTTTCGTTCGCCACCTGCGTGCAGAACCCAATCAGTATATTCTACACTACCGCGCGGGCAATCTGGTGCGCAGTGGAGCCGGTTTGGCCTACTGGTTCCATCCACTCTCAGCAGCAGTGGCACAGGTTCCAGTAGAAGACATCGGAACCACCTTCATCTTGCGGGAGCGGTCTGCTGACCTTCAGGAAATCGCGGTGCAAGTGACCCTGATCTACCGGCTTATTGATCCCCAACAGGCCGCGCAGCGCATCAACTTTAACATCTCGCTCGATAGCGGGGCCTGGATCAAGCAACCGCTGCAACGACTGGACAACATGTGGGCTAGTTGGGCCCGGCATCCAGCGCGGGCCTGCTTGATCGTCATGCCCCTAGTCAAGGCAGTGCGTTCTGGGGCCGATCAAGTCCAGAATGTGCTTGCAGAAACGTTAAAAAGCAACCCCGAGATCCAAGACACAGGCCTATCTTTAGTAAGTGTGCAGGTGGATCAAATAGCCCCCACCGCCGAGTTGGAGAAGGCATTGCAGATCCCCGCCCGCGAAGGGATCCAGCAAAAGGCCGATGAGGCGACATTCCAGCGTCGCGCAATGGCGGTGGAAAAGGAACGAGCCATCAAGGAAAACGAACTGGCTACCGAGATCGAACTCGCGCGGCGGCAGGAAGAACTTGTGCGCCAACAGGGGGCGAACAAGATGTTGACGGTCCACCAGCAGGTCGCACGGCAAAAGTTCAATGTTGAGGCCGAGGCCGAGTGCAAGACAATTTCTGCCCAGGGAAGGGCCGAGGAGATGCACATCCAAGCCGAAGCAGAAACCGCGGCCCGGCGGATGCTTTTGGAGGTTGAAACGGAAGCCGAGGCCCGCCGCGTCGAGTTGTGGAAGAAAGCCCCGCCGGCGGTCATATTCGGACTGGCTGCACAACGTTTTGCTGACAAGGTACAGACAATCCAGCATCTCAACCTGACGCCCGATCTTCTGGGTGACGCCCTCCAACGGTTGCTGTCGGATCAGACCACTCCGGAGGCCTGAGGCATAATGAAGGACCTCCGCCTCCCACGTATCGTGCTAGTCACCCGGAAGACACCGGTGGAATTGTTGCTGGAACAGCATGGCACGCTGGCACAGGCGCGCTTCTACCTCAAGTCCCGAGGTCAGGATATCTTGGAGTACGAGGAGATCCACGAACGTTTTCAGGCTGCGATGGAAAAAGTTCTGCCGGCCATCCCGCCCGATCAACGTCGTGTGCATCTGGATCGCGGTGATCTCGACCGCTTTCTCTTTGCTCCTGATGACGTGATCGTGATCGTTGGTCAGGATGGGCTGGTGCCGAACGCCGCCAAGTACCTGCACGGCCAGTTGACCATCGGCATCAATCCAGACGCGGATCGGTACGACGGCGTTCTCTGCCCTCATCCGCCCAGCGCCACGGCTAAACTGCTAGATTGGGCGGGGCGGCGGGAAGGGCAAGGTTACCACATCGAGTGCAGAATTATGGCCGTAGCCGAGAGGGAGGATGGTCAACGACTGCTCGCGCTAAACGAAGTTTTTGTCGGCCACCGGTCACACCAATCGGCGCGCTACCGCCTTCGAGTGCAAGGCCACGAAGAACGACAATCCTCTTCCGGGGTGATCTGCGCCACCGGCACCGGCAGCACCGGCTGGGCCAGATCAATTTCCGAGCAGCGCGGCCTCAACGTTTCCTTGCCAGATCCCGAACAACGCCGCCTCGCCTGGTTCGTGCGAGAACCTTTCCCGTCAGTGTACACGGGGACTAGGCTCAACTTTGGCTTTGTAGAGTCGGATCGCCAGCTGGTGATCACCTCCGAGATGGGCGCAGGTGGAGTGATCTTTGCCGACGGGATCGAATCGGACAACATCGAGTTTCTGGACGGCCACAAGGTAGGTATTTATATCGCCCACGACACCTTGAATCTACTGGTTCCCACCAAATAAGAGAGGCAACACGATTAGGGACAGTCGTCGTCAAGTGAAATAGGTTCACATCAAAATTTATTTTTTTCTTAGCGGCCTTTGGTTAGTGTCATTAGGTTTTCGCCAGCCGCAGTACGCCTACTGAAGTAGGCTACCGCAGGCTAAAGCCGGCTGTCCACCGGCGTGGACAGGGACTAGAACGCGTCGCCGGAGGACGACGCCCGGCGCAGCGCGCCTCAGAGAGCGACTTCAGTCGTGTCCTGGTGCGATATGAACCTCTGACCAGGCGCACAAAATACTAGCAGTAGGAGCCAGCCCTCCGACGCTCGGTAGTGGCGAATTTCTCGTGACACTAACTCCTTTGCGTCTTTGCGGTGAACTAATTTTCTTCAGCGGAATCAACTCCTCAATGATACCACTGGCCCGCATTTTTCTGCACACTATCTTGACAAAACGCCTGGGAAACTGCACGCTGGCAACCGGATTTCTGCTATTTATCACTCGTCACCTGCTCACCAAAAGGTATAATGCTATGTTAGTTGATTGCCCGACAAAATTCCGGATTTGGCTCGAAAGCAAGAAATCGAGCGTAGGTTATCTGCGTCCCAAAAAATTTGTCGGTCAAGCAGGTTATTTTAGTTGATCTATCTCATGGAGGTATGTTGAATGATGACCACTTATGCTGATCTATTACGCCCCCAAACCCAGCGGTTAGCCTGGGCCTACGATCTGGCGCTGGTAACGTTGGGCACGGCCCTGATCGCGGTGAGCGCGCAGCTCGCGGTGCGTTTGCCCTTCAGCCCGGTGCCGGTCACCGGCCAAACGCTGATGGTGCTCTTGATCGGAGCATCGTTGGGCCGCAAGCGCGGAACCGCAACGCTACTAGCCTATCTGGCCGAGGGCTTGGTCGGATTGCCCGTCTTCGCTCAAGGCGGCCTGGGCTTGGCTTACTTGCTAGGGCCGACTGGCGGGTATCTATTCGGGATGGTAGCCGCCGCCTATCTGGTCGGCTGGCTAGCAGAACGCGGTTGGGATCGCAAGCCCAGCACCACCGCCGTGGCGATGTTGGGAGGCAATCTCGCCATCTACGCGCTGGGCGTGACCTGGTTGGCGCTCTTCACCGGCTGGAACTCGGCTCTACCGCTGGGACTTCTCCCCTTCATCCCCGGCGATCTGCTAAAAATCGCGCTGGCGACGCTCGCGTTGCCCACCGGCTGGAAGTTACTGGGCAAGTAACCTCATCAGCAACTTCGCCACGGGACGCGCCCTTGTGGGCGCGTCCCGTTTTGCATGGGGGGGGGAACAAGTGCCGCTCTCTTTTAGGTTATTGGATTATGTGGTATTCTCTAACTGCAAACAGCAAAAGGAAAGCAACCTATGACCAATAATACGTCAAATTCGTGGGATAGAAGAGAATTCCTCAAATGGTTGTTGGGATTAGGCAGCGCGGCCACGGCGGGCTATCTACTGCGTGGACTACTGGAAAGCCACTCTTCCACCACCATCACGCCCACCCAGCAACCGGCTGCGGCTTCTACGGCCACGTTCACCCCCCACCCCACCGCCGCCCAGGCCCCTACTCAGGCGCCAACGGCCACCTCCAGCCAGCCCCCTACGCCAACTCCGCTGCCGTGGGTCTATCCGCAAGGCCCCTCGAAATTGGGACTGCACACCATCAAACCTAACCACGCCTTCCCCTTTGTGCAAGAGGTAACGGCGGCCGGC
>JAIOSN010000124.1 GCA_021107605.1 Anaerolineae bacterium
ATCCGGTCCCCATCCCGCTCAGCATCCGCCAACCGCTTGAGCACCAACATGCCCAACCCTTCGCCTGATAGCATCCCGTCCGCCTCGACATCGAAAGGCCGCGACTCACCGCGTACAGAGAAAGCCGGGGTCTTGCTGAAGCACATAAAAGTGAAAATCGAATTGTCTGTATCCACGCCGCCCGTGATCATCATATCGCAGCGATGCTCCGCCAGCAGCCCAATCGCTAGATGCACCGCGCTCAAGCTGCTGGCGCAAGCCGCGTCCACCGTGGAGTTAAGCCCTCCCAGATCCAGGCGGTTCGCAATCCGTCCCGCGACGACATTGCCCAACACGCCAGGGAAAGCATTCTCGTCCCACTCCACGTAAGCCAGCTTGATCTTCTCCACGATCATCTCAGTATCCTCATCAGAAAGCCCGCTGCTCTTGAGCACCTTCCGCCAGATAGGATACTGCATACGGCTGTTAAGAGGCGTGAGCAGCTTCAACGCGCCGGCCAACCCGAGAATCACACCCACCCTCTCCCGGTCGAACTCGCGCTCTCGACCATAACCGGCATCTTCCATCACGTCGCGGGCCACTACCAACCCCAACAGTTGCGAAACATCCGTCGTCTCCAAAATATTCGGTGGCATCCCAAACTCCAGGGGATTGAAATCAATATCAGGGATAAAACCACCCCGCCGGCAATAAGTCTTATCGCGCGCGCTGGGATCCGGATCATAATAATCCGCGAGATTCCAGCGCGAAGGCGGCACTTCAGTGATACAATCGACTTTCCCCAAGATATTATCCCAGTACTCCCGCATATTTGCCGCCTGGGCAAAGATTCCCGCCTGCCCGATAATCGCTATGGGCGTATGCTGCGCTTCCTTCGGATCCATATTTTTTCCTCTCCATTTTTCTTTAACAATAGCTACAGATAGCTGAGTTGGTCATCCACCCAGCCTAACTTTGCGTTTCACCAGGGAATTACAACACCAACCACCTCCAAAAGTTACGGTCATTTTTCGCCGGCGTAAAGAAGTTGAAAGTTGAGACTACTGGAAAAACTAAGAATTTCACCACAGAGGCACGGAGAGCACAGAGATTTTAATTTTAACCTTCATACAATTAACTTTTTGACCGGTATGGTTGAATATTTTTACCCTCACACTAAATTCTTTTTCTTAGCGTCTTTGTGGTGAGAAATCTTTTTTCAGTGGAGTCAACTTTCGACTTTCGACTACCGACTACCGACCTTCGACTTTTGATTTTATTGCTCTCTAACTGGACTCAGTTATAATATGAGCATATTGACTGTTGTCATATCACCAGAAAGAAATTACAGGAGACCGAGATGAAGAAGCTAAAGGTACTTATCCTGGCTGCGGAGGCGGCGCCTTTCGCGAAAGTGGGTGGTCTGGCCGATATTGCGGTGGCTCTGCCCAGGGCGTTGCGCGCGGTGGATGTGGATGCGCGCTTGTTGATTCCGCGTTACGGGAACATCCGCAGCGAAGATTATGATTTTCACCATGTGGGACGTCCTATTCCTGTGCCCATCGGGCCGAACGAGTCACGGGTGCATCTCTTGGAAACTATGATTCAGGGAGATTTACCTACTTATCTGATTTGGCATGATAAATATTTCTCTTCCTGCAAAGAAATTTATGGTTTCAACAACGATCCGCAACGCTTCACCTTCTTCTCGCGGGCCGTGATCGAGGTGCTCAAGACGCTGGATTGGAAACCAGATGTGATCCATGCCCACGATTGGCACACCGCGCCGGTAGTGGCTTGGCTCAACTTCTACGGTCGCCGGGAGCCTTTCTATCGTGATATCGCCACGCTCTACACCATCCACAACCTGGCCTACCAGGGCCTTGCCGGCCGTTTATTGCTGCCTTTCGCGCGGATGAAAGAGCTGCCCCATTTGCCGGTCGAACCACCCGGCAAAGTGAGTTGGATGGCGCAGGGGATTGCTCATGCTGATTTGGTGAATACTGTCAGCCCCACCTACGCGCGCGAAATTCTGGAACCGGAAGCGGGTATGGGGTTGGGGAATCTCTTGTTGGAGCGCGAGGAACGGCTCTTCGGCGTGCTTAACGGTATTGATACCGAACTCTGGAATCCCGATACGGATGCGGCGCTTCCCCAGTCCTTCAACACCGAGACACTTTCCATGCGGAGTGTGAACAAAGCGGCCTTGCAGCGCGAGATCGGCTTGCAGGCGCGTAAGAATGTTCCGTTCTTAGGGGTGATCTCACGGCTGGATCGCTTCAAGGGTTTGGATATCTTGTTCCCGGCCTTGAAGCGGCTCCTAGATGGCGAGGAGCTACAGGTAGTGATTCTGGGGACCGGCGAGGCCGAATATGAAGCGCAGTTGCGGGACTTGCAGGAGCAGTTCCCGTCACAAGTGCGCGTCTTCATCAAATTTGATGAGCGACTGGCTCGCCGCATCTATGGCGGCATTGATCTTTTCCTGATGCCTAGCCTCTTTGAAGCCTGCGGACTTAGTCAGATGATTGCCATGCGTTACGGGGCGGTGCCGGTAGTTCGCGCTACGGGCGGCCTAGTCGATACCGTATTGGATCTGGATGCCCAGCCGCAGCGGGGCACCGGTTTCGTTTTCGCGCCTTTTGAAGCGGTAGCGTTGGAAGGAGCCGTTAAACGGGCCTTGGCTCTCTATTCTCAGCCGAAACGCTGGGTTGCCCTTCAGCAACGGGGCATGAAGATGGATTTCTCCTGGGAATCTTCCGCGCGTACTTACGTAGACCTTTATCGGCGCGCGTTAGCTGTCCACCGCTAACCGCTAACTGCTGATTTCTAATGACCAACTCAAAACCTTTATTATGCGTCCACGGGCATTTTTACCAACCGCCCAGAAACGATCCTTTTACAGATGAATACCGCACTGAACCGGATGCCGCTCCTTATAAAAACTGGAACGCACGCATCACGGCGGAGAGTTACGCGCCTAACGCCTTCGCCGGAAATTTTGAGCGTATCAGCTTTAACATGGGTGGCACGCTGGCGCGGTGGATGGACCTCGAAGCACATGATACTTACCTTCGCATTGTCAACGCGACACGCGCCTACTACCGCCGCTACGGGGTGGCGAATGGGGTGGCGCAATCTGTACATCATACCATTCTGCCTCTGGCGCGGGGACGTGACAAACGCTGCCAAATCAGCTGGGGGATCGCGAGCTTTGAATACCGTTTCGGCGGTGTCCCCCAGGGCATCTGGCTGCCAGAGATGGCGGTTGATTATGCGACCCTGGAGGCTGTGGTTGATTTGGGATTGAAGTTTGTTATTCTCTCTGATGGGCAGGTCACCGGAGAGCTCTTGCAAGGCGCAGGCCCGTACCGGGTGATGTTGTCCCGTGGGCGTTTTGTGAGCGTCTTTGTGCGTGACAATGACCTCTCGAATGACTTCTCATTCAATATGCCGGCGGTGGGAGAGGCCCGAGATCGGGTAAATGGAGTGTTGCGCGGCGCCAAGCCGGATTCTCTCACCTTGTTGGCGACGGATGGGGAGACCTTCGGACATCATCACTCGCAGGGTGTTGATGTGTTGCGCGCGCTGACCTTGCCCCACGAGCGCGACGCTTACGAAATTACCACGTTAGGTCGCTATTTGCGCGCACATCCACCCACCGTGGAAGTGGAGCTGGTGGAGAATACCGCGTGGAGTTGTCCTCATAACTTGGGGCGTTGGGCGACTGGCTGTCCCTGCACCGGAGGGCGTAATTATTGGAAAGGTGCTCTGCGCCGAGCGTTGGATAACCTCTCCCATGATATTGATGATCTGTACGTGGATCTGGTGCGCGCCTCTGATCTGGCTCCCTGGTCGCTGCGTGACGATTACATCACGGTGCTGTTGGGGCAAGTTGATGGCCCTGAATTTCTAGCCAACCATGGGTTGGGATATCTGCCAACTATCAAACAACAACGCTTATTGCAATTGTTGGAGGCGCAGATTTACCGGCAGCGTATGTTCACCAGTTGCGCTTTCTTCTTCGAGGATCTGGAACGTCTGGAACCGCGTTATGCCATAGCCAACGCGGTGCGGGCTATCGCCCTGGTGCGTTATGCTACCGCCACGGATCTCACCGGCTCCTTCCGCCGTGACTTGAGCATCGCCGTGAGCGAGAAGACCGGGCGCACCGGAGCGCAGATTAAGGATGAGATACTAGCGCAGGCGGATTGGGGGCGGAGCCCGTTGGGTGATACGATGGAACGCAACCGGTATCGTGTAAAGTAATGTGCAAATGGCAAATCGGCAAATGTGCAAATCAGCTATCCAGAGCTAGCGCGCAGAGAAATACCTCGTCACTAAAATCCCCAATCCCTTTTCGCTTTACTGGCTCCTGTCTACCGTTTACTGTCTACCGTTTACTGTCTACTGTCTCCCATCCTAATACCTCATCACCGCTCCCTCGCCTTTTCGTTCACTCGCTCTCTCGGCGCTTCCGTGCTATACTCCTCAGATGGATTCACGTAAGAAACGATTATTGTTACTGCTAGGGTTGGTGGACGTTCTGGTGGTAGGCTTGCTAGGCGGCGTGGTCTGGCGGAGCTGGCCGCGACCAGGCAGCCCGGTGCAGCCCTCTTTTGCGCCCTGTGAACACACGCTCTTGGCGCAATTACCCGGCTATCTCTCTCCCGCCGTCTCCTGGAAGGCGGAGCGCTTGTATGTGACGTTCATCGCGCAGTATGCCAGCGAGATTCCGCCTCAGAGCAGCGCGCAGTTGCTCTGGGAAGCGTTGGATGGGTTGGCTGCTGTGGGGCGACGTGGTTGCCCTTTGCCTCCGGACGTTACGGTGGTGGTGACGGCGCAAGGGCAAGCGGACGCCATTGGTCATCTGGCGCAGCTGCGGGGCGTAGATGTGACGGCCTGGTTGGCCGGGGAGATTTCGCAGGCGCAGCTCGCGGCACGCGCTGCCTACCGGCAGGTCGGGCGCGCTACACTTCACGCATTACAACCAGGCCCAGGGCACTATCCCCGCTAGCATAGGCCGGAGCGCTAAATCGCCCTGCGGTAGTTCATAGTTACCGGGTTGCTCGCAAATAATATAGAGAGGTCTCAATATGGAATACGATCTGGTTTTTGAAGGCGGCGGGGCCAAAGGCATGGTCTTTGCGGGCGCCTTGAGAGAGTTCGAGGCGCAGGAGCATACCTACGGCCGTTTGTTAGGTACTTCGGCGGGTGCAATCACGGTGGCTCTGTTGGCCGTGGGGTTTGATGCTGCCGAGCTATTAGCCGCGCTCAATGAGAAAGAAGCCGGGCACGGGCACTCTGTCTTTGCTGGTTTTATGGGGGATCCGCCCGAACTAGACGCGGAGACCTTGAAGCAGAGCGCTACCCGTGCTCTCTTGCGCCAATTGGATTTGCCGTTCCTTCCCGATTTCATCGAGGAGCGAGTGGATGATCGAATCGTTAGCTTCCTAAATAGTCAGCCGCGTCTGCGACATATATTCTCGTTCATTGAATATGGAGGTTGGTTCTCAGCTCAGAATTTTCTCAGCTGGCTGGAGGACAAACTTAACTCCGGTCTCTACCGGGGAGAACCACGGCACTTTGGGACGCTGAGTTTGGCAGAGATTTACCAGGTGACGCATGTAGATCTCTCTCTGGTGGCCTCCGATATTACTGCTCAGCGTATGTTGGTGCTCAATCATCGTACCGCCCCTGATTGTCCGTTGATTTGGGCAGTGCGGATGTCGATGAATATCCCATTCCTTTGGCAGGAGGTGGCTTGGCAGGCGCAGTGGGGGCAGTACCGTGACCAAAATATCTCCGGTCATCTGGTTGTGGATGGGGGGATGCTCTCCAATTTCCCGGTGGAACTTTTTGTCTCGGAGCTGCCCGCCATCACAGCCATAATGGGGCCCAAAAAGAGTGGCAACATACTGGGTTTTTTGATTGACGAGACGTTACCTGTGGCTGGCGCAGAGGTCGTCGCAGAGCAGGCAGCTAAACAGTTCTCAGTGGGGAGTCTGCCTATTGTACAACGCCTTGAGCAGTTGCTCAACACCATGATGCAAGCTCATGACAAACTGGTTATGGAAGCGTTTGAGGAATTTGTGGTTCGCTTACCTGCCCAGGGCTACGGAACCACGGAATTTGATATGAGTGTTGAACGGAGAGAGCTTCTGGTCGCGGCCGGCGAGCGGAAGATGCAGCAGTATATCGCTCAACAGAGAGTCGTGGATGAGAGCATCTCATTTGATGTTGTGGGAGTGTCTGATACGCGGGAGTGGGCGGATAGAATAGCCCAACGTCTCTTGGGATGATGCTTCAGTCAGATCTTATTGTGAAGTTTCTATTTTTAGCTAAGGAGGTGCGACGGCGCTAGCAAATTGGAGGGGGGCCAGTAATAAATTATTGCCAATTTGCAAGCCATGGGCCTGGAACTCCCAAATACCTTGCTGGCACTCCGGCCCACATTCCAGCAATCACGCGATAATGAGCCAGTAAAGGCCCAAAACAGCCCCACGGCTTCAGCGCGGGGCATCACATTCCCACTTTTGCACCACTTCCCGGTGGA
>JAIOSN010000287.1 GCA_021107605.1 Anaerolineae bacterium
CCACCGTCGGCGGTGGCGGACGCGGGATCCGTCTGGCCCGCACACCGGAGGAATTGGAGCAGAAGATCGCCGCCGCGCGGCGGGAGGCGCAGGCAGCTTTCGGTGACGATACCGTCTACTTAGAACCACTGGTACAGCCGGCCCGTCACATCGAAGTGCAAATCTTAGGCGATGGCCGGGGGCATGCCCTCTGTTTAGGTGAGCGCGAATGTTCTATCCAACGGCGGCGGCAGAAATTGATCGAGGAATCGCCGGCCCACGGTTTGAGCGAGTCCCTGCGCTGGCAGCTCTACGATGCTGCCTCCCGCCTGACCCACGCGTTGAATTATCGCAGCCTGGGCACAGTGGAATTCCTGCTGGATGGCGACGGGCAACCGCACTTCATTGAGGTCAACCCGCGCATTCAGGTGGAACATCCCGTCACCGAGTTAGTCACGGGGTTTGACCTGGTCAAGGAGCAGTTGCAACTGGCCGCGGAGCATGTCCTGTGTATTTCACAGGATCAGATCGTGTTGCGCGGCGTGGCCATCGAGGCCCGGATTCTGGCGGAAGACCCGGCGCAAGGCTTCCTTCCCGCTACCGGCGAGGTCACGTATCTCAAGGAGCCGGGAGGGCCGGGCATTCGCGTGGATAGCGCGCTCTACCCGGGGATGCCTGTCACGGCGGATTATGATTCTTTGCTGGCGAAGGTCATCGCCTGGGGTGAGGATCGCGCCGTTGCCCTGCAACGCCTGCGGCGCGCGCTGCGCGAATTCCGACTCGGCGGCGTGCCCACCGACCTGGAATTTCTGCTCCAGGTGCTCGAAAGTCCCCGCTTCATCGCCGGGAACATTGATACGACTTATGTGGAGACCTTTCGCCCGCGACCTCAAGCCGGCGACCCCGAGTTGGAACGCCAGATCGCTCTTGCTACGGCTTTAGCGGCTCACCGGCGTCAAGGTCAGACGAAGAGCGAACCCTCTTCACCTCCCGGAATGTGGCGAATGACGGCCTGGCGAGAACAAATGTGAGGTCAAAAGGATTACTTAAGACCTCCGAGGTCTCCGGTAAGATCTTCGTAGGCAAGATATGCCGCATTGAGCAAAATGCTGTCGTGCAAAAGCCTCGTGAGACCTCAGAGGTCTGAGCGTTGCTCAAAGTATTACCTCGAAAGGAGTGTAACGATGTCTATTTATTGTGTATCCATTGGTGAACGCGAATATCGGGTAAATGTAACGGACACGCAGCTGTTAGTAGACGGCGAACCGCTGCCGGGGCGACTCATCCCCTTGAGTGGTAATGGCCTGTACTTGCTCCGCCGTGGAAATCAAAACTTAGAGCTGCATCTGAATGTCAAGGAACGCAGCACCTACGAAGTGCTGGCCGCCGGACGGCGAGTCATCGCGTGTGTGAAACCGGCGCACCGGCGATCGCGTCGCCGGCCCCAGTCACATCACACCGGTGACCTGGTCGCCCCCATGCCGGGTATGGTGGTTGCCGTGCCGGTGCGAGAAGGAGAGCGCGTGGTAAAAGGGCAATCGCTGGTTGTACTGGAATCCATGAAGATGCAGATGCAGCTGCGCGCCCCCTGCGCCGGTCGTGTGGCCCGCGTCGCCATCTGGCCCGGCTCCCAGGTGAAAAAAAACGCGCTGCTGGTGCGGGTTGAAGAGTCATCTCCTGCGCCGAATGCCGAGGAGTTGGAGTTTAATAAATAAGCCTCGCGTCGCGCTCGCCGCTACCGCTTCTGATGTATGCAAAACAGCCCTCCCCTCCCCGGCTACCCGCAGAACTGGCAAGAGACCTACAACTTTGTAATGTAGACATTGTGCCAAAAACAAGCTTGGCCACGTTTTAGTTGGATGCTGCTGATTGCGGCGATAGCCATAGAAACTGGCTTTGATGCGGATACGCCAGTGCCAATGCAGCGTTTGGCTAAGATATTTCATCAATTTGGTGTCGGCAAAGCCGCGGTCAGCCAAAAAGATGACATTGGTTTCAAGGGGCAATAATTTTGCTGCTTGGTCTAATAGGTCCTGATAATCCTTAGGAATGAGAATTAAACAACTTGCTCATTTCGCCTGGTTAGTCAGTGGCAAGCTGGCGGAAATGAGGTATCCTTCTGGCGCAAGAAAATCATTCTACCAATGTGCATAAACAGCCAGGCGGGGTTGAGGCGACCGTATACTTCCGCAGTTGAAGCGCCAATGAAAAAGTTCTACAACAGCTTGAATGAAAAAGACCGCCGTCGTTATGCCGGCATTGAGGCGTTGAAGTGGAGGTGGGGCGGACGAAACTACATGGCACGTGTACTGGGCTGTAGTCGACGCCCAGTTAGCAAAGGCGCCCCAGAGGTTAGCGGATTGAGTGGCCAGGAAGTATCCGAACGCCTGCGCCGGCCAGGAGGAGGGCGCAAGTCTTATCGAGAGCACTGGGCTGAAATAGACGAGAAATTCCGGCAAGTGCTGCGTGACCATACGGCGGGGGCCCCCTGGATGAGACCGTGCGTTGGACCAACTTGAATTTGAAAGAGATCATGACCGCCTTGCGCGAGGATCATGACATGCGGGTCAGCCAGTGGGTAGTGCGTAAATTGCTCCAGAAACACAATTACCGGCGCCGCAAAGCTCAAAAGAAATGTATGGTGAAGCAAGACCTTCCGCATCGCAATGAACAGTTTGAGAACATCGCGCGCCTCAAGGCCGAATCTGAAGCTGCGGGCAATCCAGTGCTCAGCCTGGACACGAAAAAGAAAGAGTACTTGGGCAACTTGTATCGGGAGGGACATCTATATACCCGCGAAGAGATACGCACCTACGACCACGATTTCACCAGTTTGGCGGAAGGCGTTATCATTCCACAGGGTCTCTACGATTGCTGTCGCAATAGCGGCTACATCCAAATTGGGACTAGTCACGATACCAGCGAATTTGCCGGTGATAGTTTTCGTCACGGGTGGTACACTGATAGACAAAAACTCTTTCCCCAGACCCCTTCTATCCTGGTGCTATGTGCTGGCGGGGGCAGTAACAGTTCCCGGTACTACATTTTCAAACAGGCCCTCCAGAAACTGGCTGATGAAATCGGCGTTGAAATTCGTATTGTGCATTACCCGCATTACGGCTCTGATGGCGAAGCGGCCTGGCGGGCCGGCGCAGATTTCCGAGTGGCCCTCATCGGCCCCGGGGTGGACGCCTCGCACGCTTACGAGCGCACCCATAGCGACTCCATCATCGCCACCGCGCAACTCATCGTGGCGTATCTGCTCGCGGATGATGCGAATTAACGCAAAGCCAAACATTTCACCGCAAAGGCGCGAAGATTTTGAAACTATTTTGTTACTACTCAACCACCCTGCAAAATTCAAGAGCGGACGCAGATTCACGCAGATTTTCGCAGATAAAAGCAAAGAATCGGCGTTGATCAGCGTTTATCTGCGTCCTATCAAACATAA